>JBBRFR010000112.1:0-10769 GCA_038241485.1 Burkholderiales bacterium | reverse complement strand
TGGGTGAGGTTGGTGGTGAACTGGTCAAGCGCGGGCGTCTTGCCGGGTGCGGCCGATTGTTCGGCGGCTTCTTCGTCGGTACCAGGCGCCGGTGCGTCGGCGGAGCGCACGGATTCACCCGCTTCTTGCGAGCCTTGGGTGAGCTCGGTCATCTTGTGCTTCAGCTCGTCGAGCTTGAACTTCACAAACAGCTTGGAGCCACGATAGGCCAGCTGGCTCAGGTTGGGCTCGGTAAGCAGCGCGAGCAGCAGGTGCGCGCTGCGGATGCGCGAGGTGTGTGACTCCAGCGACGCAATCAGCCAGGCATGCTCAAACAACACCGGCAGATGCTGTGAAAACACCGGCGTGCGTGTGTTGCCGTTCTTGAAGCGGCCAATTTCGGTCTCAAGATCACGCTGCAACTCGGTGGTGGAGATGCCCGATTTTTTGCACAAAAGCGCGAAGTCACTCTGCGGGCTCTCCAGCAGCGCGAGAAACACGTGCTCCAGATCGACTTCATAGTTTCCGCGTGCCATGCACAGGCTGGCAGCACGCTCGGCCGCGCGGCGCGTGGTGTCGTTGAGTTTGGAGATCAGGGTCTTGAGGTTGTTGGACATGGCGCTCGGAGGTGATGACAGCGATGGTTTTTTTGGAAGAACTTTAGGCCGCCGTTGCGGCATGAATGTCGTAGCGCACGTCGCAGCGATCGTTCTCGGCCGGACGCGTTTGCATGTAGGTGTCCCAACCCAGGCGGCCGGCCAACGGCGAGCGGTTCGAGGTGAGAGCGCTGCTCGACACTGCGTCGGCACGCAGTGTGAGGTTGATTTCGTATTCAAGGCTCACGCCACTGAGCAAAGTGAGCAGCTCGCGCAGCGCCGTCGCGCCCGGCGCGCCAGGCAGAAAGCGTTGAAACAGCGCGTGCGTGAGCGGGCCCAGCATGACCTTGACGCGCAAGTCGCGCTGCCACACCCGTTCACCCGACAAGGCGTTCTTGCCCAGCACGCCGTTGCCCAACCCCAGCGAAACACGAGCCGCCGCAGGCAAGGTGTACCAGCGACCACAAAACTGCTCGATGCGCACCGGCACGCGCAGGTAGCGCGACAAGAGCTGCTGCAGTTGCTGAGCCGACAGCACACGCTGCTGCAAGGCGCCGGCGAAGAAAGCCAGGCTCTCATCGTTGACACCGCCTTCGTCGGCCTTGAGCCGGTCGGTCAGCGAGGTTTGCCCGACACCGGCCAGCGCCAGCACCATGGGCGCGAAGCGGTTCCTGCGCTCCGTTTCGTATTGCAGGTGCAGGCGGCTCTTCTTCCAGGCGGCGTAGAACAAGGCGACCGCGCGATTGGTGAAGATGTCGAGAAACCCGCGGGCAGCAAAATCTCTGTGGCTGAGTTCGTGCTGGGCGATCTGCTCGGTGTACATGAAGGGCAGCGCACCCGAGCTGCCAAGCAAGCCCATGAAAGAAGGCGTGAGGTCGACGCGGTCGATAGCATCTGCCGCACCGTCTTCGGCGCGGACGCGCCGTGTCAGCGACTCGATCTCGCTGGTGGGGAAGGCCAAGGACAGCGAATTCAGAAATCGCAGGCGCGTATCGACCTTGCCACCGGGCGCCACCGGGCGGTCGGCCAGCCAACGCTCCAGCAACCGCACCGCCTGAAAGAACTGGAAGCGGTGAGGGTCGTCGAAGAGCTGATCGATCAGACCAGCGCTGTCGTGCCGTTTCGGGGTGGGCATTTGAAGAGCGCTTGCCGAGTGCGGCTTGACACCACAGTGAGCTGTGTGAAGCTGTTGATGTGGACGTAGAGCCCAAAGAACCGATCCAAAACGGCGGAGAAAAGGCTCAATCCGGTGCCGACATAGTTCTCTTCGTCGACCACCAGGCGAACCTCGGTGCCCCGCACAAACGTGGCAAATGGCTCGCCAGCCAGCCATGCCGTGGCCGGCAGGAACTCTACAGACACAAGGCCGTCGACCTGCCGCCTGTTCGAGGCGTCTTGCGGCAAGTCATAGAGGCGAAGCATTTCTTTCAAGGCATCGACACCTCGCCCGCTGAGCGAGAGATGGTTGAGCGAGAGGTGCGACACCAGCCGCCACAAGCTGCCTTTGCCTCGGTCGAACGCGTGCGTGGACGTGGGCTTGCGCAGCAAACGCACCTCACGCGCGACGCTCCCTCCCTCCATGAAAAGATCACCCCCTGCAGTGCCCACACTCAGCAGGCTGGGGAGATCACGGTTGGTGGCCGTCACCCGGATGGACAAGGTGTCGGTCTGCGGCGCTGCGGGCTCAAAGTCGACATCGACAATCGACATCTCCAGCTCATAACCCGGGCTGGCTTGGGCGACGGCATCATCCCGTTGCACATGCCAGTACCGACCCGGGGGGCGCTCTGCAAGGCTGTCGTTCTCGCCCAGAAGGTCATCGTGTTGGAGCGAAAAGAACGGCCGGAACTCATCGATCGATTCGCCATGGGGCGTCTGCTTGACCCGAAATACCTTGTCGATCGAGTAAACCTCATAACCGAATGCACGACGTGCGTCGACAACCACCGGGTATTGCGTGGCCGCGTGTGTGATGCGAATCGGGTCAGCGTTTTGCGAGAACAAATTGACGACCGGCGTGCAGCCCAACACGAAGTTCTTCTCCGACACGGTTTCCAAGATGCGCGCCTGATCGGAATCGGAGCGCATGCCCGAGAGAACGAAGTGCAACGTGAGCGTGCGGCTGGCCGGAGCGTCGTCGCTTTCCTTCGGGCTCGGCATGGCTGCCGACGGGAGCGGCAGGTCAACAAAGTTGAACTTGTCCGGAAATGCGAAGTATTCGGTCAGCAGCCGGTAGGCCGGGTGAGACCGCTCGTCATAGGGAATCAGGGCTTCGTCTTCCGCAAAGCCCACCAGCTCGGGCCGCTCGCGGTGCGGCCCCGACCACCTGCCATGGGGTGTGTCTTGCACCATCACGGCAACGACCCTGTTGCACAACGCCTCTCTCAGCGGGCTCACTTGCGAGGGCTCACCGTCTAGGTACACCCGCAACGTTTTTCCCAGCTGGCGCCATGGGGTCTGTCCGGACAGGAGCTCAAGTTGGATCGAAATCGCACCTGTGGCCTCTTTGGGCAATCGAGTGCCTTCGGGTGCGGCAACCGAATGTCGATAAGTCGCGCCTCTGATCTTCACGGGCGCGACGACCACCGAATAGCTTGTTTGTAGCTTGCATGTCACCCCGCGAACCGGACGAGTCATCAGCTGTGTGCCTCGTTCGATGGTGACCGGCGTTGTCATCTGCCCCGCGGCCCCGCCCGCGTCGAACTGGGCAATGGAACACGATGGAAAAGGACGCAGGTAGTGCGGATAGAGAACGTCCAGCAACGACTCGGTGACCAGCGGAAAGTCGTCATCCAGCCTTCGGTGAATTCGCGCCGCTAGCAGCGCGAAGGACTGGATCATCCGCTCGACATGGGGGTCTTCAGAGATCTCGCCCGACAGCGACAACCGCCCAGCGATGCGCGGGTAGCGCCGTGCAAACTCGCCGGCATGCGCACGCAGGAATGCAAGCTCCTGCTCGAAATGTGGGAGAAGTGCGTCCATCCGAATTCTTCAGAATGCCGTGTTCGTCACTTCAAGGTCACTTCAACATCAGAAGGCAGCGCGACGCGCCGCCTTGGAGACTTCGTACCGATTGGACCCAGGCTGCAGCACCGCATCAAAGCTCACGGGCTCGCTGTCGGGGCGCAACATCAAATTCGCTCGAATCGCAAATACCAAACGCTGGCTTCCCTCGGTAGGCGCCACCACCGACACCTCGACTTGGGCCAGCCGACGGTCATGGGTAAGCAGTGCTTCCTTGATGGCATCGGTAATGCGCAGGCGATCTGCATCGCTCGCCAACGACATTGATGAGATGTCCATCAACCCCATGGTCAAGTGGGATCGGGCCACGTTCGGAAGCTCTTGAAACAGGTCAGATGTTTGCGTTGCTCGGCAATTGAGCAACATCTCTATGTCGCGTGCCACGCTGTCCTTGATGCGCTCTTTTGAGTAGCGCACATGCAGGCCGTGCGCGTCACCAGCATCGAACGGCAAGAGCTTGTCCAGCAATGACGGCGAATATGAATCCATAAAAAGGGCGGCACCAGGCCGCCCATTAGTTGAATCGACCAGCCGCGTTTTAGACGCTGACGTTCTTCTGCAGATCCCAACCGGCCTTGCCGGTGGAAACTGCGCTCGTACCATCGATCGGCGAGGTCTTGTATTCCCAAACGATCTTGCTGTACTTCAGGCCAAAGGTCTCGGTGGGCAGCTCGCCTTCAGTGATTGCCGTTTCTACCGACGAAACCACGACGTTCTCCAGAGCGATCTGATAGTAGAGAACCCGTGAGTTGGCATTGGCGGAAGTAGAGCCCTTGCCGCCAAAAGCGCGATAGAAGCTGATGGTTGCCTTGGGGTAAACCGTACCGGCCGAGCTGGCGCGAAACAGCTTCGAGGTGGCCTTGTCGATGTCTTTGGTGAACAACATCTCGCCATGCTCCGTGCGCTCGGCAGTGTGGCCGCCGGCGCTCGACGCAGATGACGATTTGGGTTGCCGCACGAAGTGCTTGAAGCTCGACACTTCGATCGACTTCGCATTTGATGCGTCGGTGCTATCACCTTCCAACTCGGAGGAACCATCGAACTTAACGTAGATATCTTTCATTTATTTCTTCCCTTTATGAAGCATGTTTATCCCTTCTGTGATTGCGGCAACTCAGCGACAAGCCGAAGGGATACGGAAAGCTCGTCAAGCTGGAAATGGGGCCGAATGAACGACACGGCACGGTAAACGCCAGGGCGCCCCGGCACCTCGGACACCTGGACATTGGCCTCGCGAAGCGGGTACGCAGCCTTGGTGACCTGCGTAGCGTTGTCGTCGTGCACAACGTATTGGCTGATCCAACGATTGAGGTATTCCTCAACGTTGGCGGCAGAAGCGAAGCTGCCCACCTTGTCGCGCATCATCGACTTCAGGTAGTGCGCGATGCGGCAGACCGAAAAGATGTACTGCAACTGCCCCGAGAGCGCAGCGTTGGCATTGGCCGACTCGGAGTCATAGCGTTTGGGCTTTTGGGTGGATTGGGCCGCAAAGAACGCCGCATAGTCGGTGTTCTTGCAATGAACCAACGGAATGAACCCCAAGTCGCTCAGCTCCTTCTCGCGGCGATCAGTGATGGCTACTTCAGTCGGGCACTTCAGTGCGACCTCACCTTCATCTGTCTTGAAGGTGTGTGTGGGCAGATCTTCGACCAAACCTCCACCTTCTACGCCACGAATCGCGGCACACCATCCGTAGTTCTCAAATGCATCGGTGAGGCGCGCGCCAAACGCGTAGGCCGCATTGACCCACAAGTACTTCGAGTGATCAGCACCGTCAACCCTCTCGACGAAATTGAATCCCTCGGTGGTCGTGCCGTCTTTGGGGTTGTAAGGCAGGCGCCCAAGGAACCGTGGCAGCGTCAGACCGACATATCGTGAGTCTTCGCCTTCGCGAAATGACTTCCACTTCGCGTACTCGACGGTGTCGAATACCTTGGCCAGATCGCGGGGACGGCCCATTTCGGTGAAGCTCTCAAGACCGAAGAGCTCCGGCGACCCAGCCGAGATGAACGGCGCATGGGCCGCAGCGGCCACATGCGACATCTGCTCGACGAAGTACATGTCTTCAGCTTGGCGACCGATGTCGAAATCACCGATCAAGGCACCGAAGGGCGCGCCACCAAACGTACCGAACTCTTCTTCGTAGACTTTCTTGAACAACGCACTCTGGTCAAAGTCGATTGCCGTCTTGAAGTCACGCACCATCTCTTTTTTGGTGGTGTTGAAGACCTTGATCTTGATCTGCTCGCCGGTGCTGGTGTGCTTGCAGAGGTAGTGCAACCCGCGCCAAGACGACTCGAGCTTTTGGAACTCGGCGCCGTGCATTACCTCGCTCAGCTGGGCCGAGATGAGCTCATCAAGCTCAGCGACACGCGCATCCAGCGTGGCCGACAGGTTGTCGGAAACAACCACCGTGCCCTGCAGCACTTCCTTGACGAGTTCGCCGATGATGTCTTTCGCGCGGTTGTGCTCGGTCGTGGTCTTGGCGACTTTGCTTTTCGCAACGATGTCGTCGAGCAAACCCAGCTCGGTGGTACCGGCTGCTGTCTGCCCAGTGGATTGCGATGCTGCGGTCATGGCTTACTCCTGATCCTTGCCGGTCTCTTGGCCCAACTGCTTGAGCTTCTCGGTGTTGCTGAGCACGTCGCTCAACACGTCTTCGAGCTTGTCGTTGCCCGCCAGCTTGTTGCGCAGGTCGGACAACTTGGTGCGAGCCTCCAGCAGCTTGCGCAGCGGCTCAACTTGCTGAACCACGGCCTCGGGGCTGAAGTCGTCAAGCGACTTGAACTGCAGGTTAACGGCGAACTCGCCACCGTCGGGACTCAGCTTATTCTTGACACGGTAGCTGGCCTTGGGCGCCATGCCGTCGAGCACTTCGTCGAAGTTGTCGAGGTCAACGTTGACGAACTTGCGCTCTTTCAACTTGGGCAGCGGGTTGTCAGGGTCTTGTTGACCGGTGAAGTCGCCCATCACACCCATGACGAACGGCAACTCCTTGCTTTCTATCGCATCGCCGATCTCGACGTCATAGGAGAGCTGCACCCGCGGGGGGCGAACACGCTCGAGGCGCTTTTGAACACTGTCTTTCTTGGCCATGATGTCCTCTCTGGGTGCAGACGGCGTGAATCTCAGCCCTTGAGGGCATCGAACGGATTGCGTTTGGGTTCCGGAGCTGGCGCAGCTTCGGGTATCGCGCGGCGAACGGGGGGGCGAACAACGGGTTTTTCATTCACAGCCGGAGTTGCTGCAGGCACCGGCGGGGGAAGAATCGATTCACCCAGTGCGTCACGCATGATGCGCGCAAGCGCTTGGGCTTCGTCACGGGTGCTCCCGCCCAAGGCGTTGGCCAGCCGAAGTTGCTCCAGCGCGTTGGCCGACACACGAAGGCCGCTGACGGCCATGATGCTTTTGGCGGTGACGTCGGTGATGTCACGCTGCAAGACCTCTTGGGCCGCGGTGATCGCAGAACCATAATTGCGCGCATCAAACTGCGCCTGCGCAATGCGAGCCCAAGGTTGTTTCTTGGCCGGGTCGGCCTTGGCGGCCTTTTCATAAAACCCCATGGCCTCAACCACCCCGCCCTTGCGATGCGCGTCTTCGGCAGAAGCCATCAGCTCGGCGTAGTTCGCCGGCATGATCGCCGCGATCGGCTTGGGAGCACTGGAACAGGCGCCGAGAAACAGCAACCCACTCGCTAGAACACATGCGGCAAGGGGCCGCTTCAGATGCTGGACAAAAAACTTCACCAACCACTCCCTCGAGTCGGCTCGCGTGGCGAGCTCATAAACCTACGTGAAAAATCACGAAACCATTTGCATCAGTGCCGGATTAAATCGCAAAACTCTGCGATGCCCGCTGGGATTACTCGATGTTACCGAGTCGTTTGGGATCAGGTCATCCCCCTCCTGGGGGGCAGGGCGACATATCGCTACTGTGCGCCTTTAAACTCAGTGGCCTCGCGGCACGTCGCAGTGGGGCTTGCGGGCAAGAGACAAAAGGCGCGGTTGAAATCCAAAATGATGAATCGACTCATGCTGCCCACAAGGCGATCGACTCACGCGACAGCGCTCTGCATGGCTTTGGCGTTGGCCGGTTGCGAAACCGCCAGCAAGCTGGGGGAAGGGCTCGGTAACATGGGTGACAAAGCACTGGAAACCATTGGTTTCAAGAAGCCTGAGGCGCCTCAAGCACCGGAGCTACCCGAGTCGGCTAAGCCGGCGAGAAGCATGAAATTGAGCCTCGCCGCGAGCGATTCGCTCAACGTCGACGCAGCTGGTCGCTCTCTCTCGCTGGTCGTTCGGATTTATAAGCTGCGCGGCACAAACGCCTTTTTGAACGCGCCGTACGAAACCTTTGGTAACAACACCAAAGAGAAAGAAGCGCTCGCCGACGAGCTCATCGAAAGTCGCGAGATCGTCTTGCTCCCTGGTCAACAACAGCAGATCAGCGAGCGCTGGGCCCGCGAGGCCACGCACGTGGGGGTGGTCGCACTCTTTCGCGCACCTGCCCCGCAACGCTGGCGCTACGCCTTTGAGCTCGAGACCTTTCAGCTCGACCGTGGCTTCGTGCTGGGCGCCCACGCCTGCACATTGAGCGTCGCGTCAGGTGAACCCGTTGGCGTGACAAGCGCCGCCATGAAACTCAACAGCACGGCCTGCGCCGTCAAGTAAGCAACTTTTGCTGGAAGGTAGAACTTGATTCCGACACCTAAGGTCCTTTGGGGCGAGGGCCTCTTCCTGCGGCCCCAGCACTTCCAGCAGCAAGACGCCTATCACGAGTGGCGCCTGGCGCAAGCCGTGCGCGGCCTGCACCCTTATGCCTGGGGCGTGCGCAGCATCAAGGTCGACACCGACGCGCTGCAAGCCGGCCGCCTGCGCCTGCTCGAGCTGCAGATGGTGTTGCCCGATGGCGAGTTCTACAACGCGCCCGCTGAAGACGAACTGCCCGCACCTTTGGCCCTTGACTCCGCATTTGCGCAAGGCAATGAGGTCGTGCTGCACGCCGCCACCGCCCCCTTGCGCGCCAACGGCAGCAACTTCGCACCCACACGCGAAGAGGCCGACACGGCCACCCGCTACTACCAAGTCCAGAAAGACGTTGAAGACCAGTTCACCGATGCCACCGCCGCTCAGCTCAGCGTGCTGGGCAAATCGGTGAAGCTGGTGGCCGAGCACGAGCCGCGCGGTCACCTGGTGACCATGCCGGTTCTGCGGGTACGGCGCAATGCCACCGGTGGCTTCGAGCTCGACCCGCGCTATGTGCCACCGTCGCTCACCATCCAGGCCTCGCCGGTCATGTTTCTGTACCTGCGCCGGCTGCTCGACGTGTTGCAGGCCAAGGTCGATGCGCTTTATGGCTTTCACCGCGAGCCGTCGAAGAACATCATCGAGTTCCGCTCTGGCGACGTGGCCTCGTTTTGGCTGCTGCACACCGCAAGCGCCGCCTACGCGTCACTGTCGCACCTGATGCGCCACCCCGGCCTGCCGCCCGAGCGCCTGTTCCAGCGCCTGCTTGAACTCGCCGGCGCACTGATGACTTTCTCCAAGGGCTTCACGCTGGCCGACCTGCCGGCGTATGACCACGCCAACCCCGGCCCGGCCTTCTTCAAGCTCGATCACATCATTCGTGAGTTGCTGGAGACGGTGATCTCAACCCGTTACTTCGCCATCGCGCTGTCGGAAGTTCGCCCTTCGTTCCACCAGGGCCGGCTCGACGCCCAGCAGATCACGGCCGCAACCAACCTCTACCTCGGGGTCAGCGCCTCCATGCCGCCGGCCGAGCTGGTCGAAGCCGTGCCGCTGCGCTTCAAGATCGGCGCCCCCGAAGACGTGGAGAAGCTGGTTCTCTCGGCCATGGCCGGTGTGCCTATCACCCATGCGCCGCAGGTCCCCGCGGCCATCCCGGTGCGCCCGGGAAGCTACTACTTTGCGGTGGAGCCGCGCGGCGCACTCTACGAACGCATGCTGCAAGCGCAGGCCGTATCTCTCTATGTGCCCGGCGGCCTGGCCGATCTCAAACTTGAACTGATCGCGATCAACGCATGAACGCACAAGCCACGCAACCTCCGTCACTGTTCAACGCCGGTGGCGCCAGCCCGCTCACGCCCACAAGCGGCAGCACCCCGCGTGAAGCGCGCACGCTGCTTGACCTGATGTACGACGGGTTCTACCTGCTCTTTTTGCTGCGCGCCAAACAAGGGCCGAGCGATGCAGACACCTTCCGCACGCACATCAAGGAGTTCCTCACCGGTTTGGAGCGTGGTGCCACCAAGCTCGGCAGCTCGGCAGAAGACGTGCATCTGTGCAAGTACGCGTTTTGCGCCACGGTCGATGAGCTCATTTTGATGTCGCAGTTCAAAGTGCGCGACGCCTGGCAGCGCCAGCCGCTGCAGCTGCAATTCTTCGGCGAGCAGCTCGCGGGCGAACAGTTCTTCGTCAAGCTCGAATCGCTGCGGCGTGACGGCGCCTCGCGCATCCAGATCCTCGAGGTCTTTCACATGTGCCTGCTGATGGGGTTCCAGGGCAAGTACCTCATCGAAGGCAGCGAGAAGCTGAACTACTTAACGGCACGCCTGGGTGACGAGATTGCGCACCTCAAGGGCTCGCGCGCCGCCTTTGCGCCGCACTGGGCGCCGCCCGATCAGGTGACCAACCGACTCAAGAACGAAGTGCCGCTGTGGGTCATCGCTTCGGTGTTTGCGCTGCTCGGCGTGCTGGCCTTCACCGGCTTGCGCTGGCATTTGTCACGCAGCACCGAACGCGACCTGGCGGCGTATCAAGAGGTCGTGAAACTCGCGCCGCAAGCGGCACACGTGACGATCACCTTGCCGTGAGTCGCCGGGTCAAGCGCCGCAGAGGGTGGAAAGGCGCCACAAGCTAGACAAAGATTGGGATAGGGAGATAACAATGAACCTTGCCGCCATGCCCCAGGCTGCGACCGAGGGCCTGAGCCGCCTCAAGGCGCTGCTGAGCGTCAGCCAGCACAAACGCTTGATGCAGCTGGAAACGGCATTGCCCAGCGCCACGCTGGTGGTCGAGCGTGCGCAGTGGCAAGAAGACACGAGCGGCCTGGGCACCGAGGCGCAGGCGCTGTCGCCCTTGCTCGCCACGGTCGACTGCCTGAGCACCAGCGCTCACCTCGAGCTCAAGGCCTTGATCGGCGAGCAGATGA
>JBBRFR010000111.1:0-10769 GCA_038241485.1 Burkholderiales bacterium | reverse complement strand
GAGCATCGACGCGATGCGCTCTTGCAGCGCGTTGACCGTAGGGTCATCGCCGAACACGTCGTCGCCCACCTCCGCACGCGCCATGGCCTCGCGCATCGCTTCGGTCGGCTTGGTGACCGTGTCGCTGCGCAAGTCGACCGCCTTCATGGCCGCAAATCCAGGAAGTTCTTCAACATCGCGTGCCCATGCTCGGTGAGGATGGACTCGGGGTGGAACTGCACCCCTTCCAGCGGCGTCTTGGTGCCGGCCAGGGCGGTGTGGCGCACACCCATGATCTCGTCGTCTTGCGAGGTGGCCGTGATCTCCAGCTCATTCGGCAGCGTCGCACGCTCTATCACGAGCGAGTGGTAACGGATGACGGTGAAGGTCTCCGGCAGGTCGCTGTAGACACCACGCTTGTCGGTGCGGATCACATCGGTTTTGCCGTGCATCTGCATCTTGGCGCGGATGATCTTGCCGCCCAAGGCGGCGCCGATGGCCTGGTGACCCAAACACACACCGAGGATGGGCAGCTTGCCGGTGAAGTGCTTGATGCTGTCCACACAAATGCCGGCCTCGGCGGGCGAACACGGCCCGGGTGACAGCACCAGCTTGGCGGGCTTCAATTCGGCAATGCCTTCGAGCGTGATCTCGTCGTTGCGGAACACTCGCACGTCTTCGCCCAACTCGGCGAAGTACTGCACCAGATTGAAGGTGAAGCTGTCGTAGTTGTCGATCATGAGCAGCATGTCAAGCCTCCCGCCGGGCCGCCCCAAGGGAGGCGTGCGCCCCCTTGGGGGGCAGTGAACGAATGTGAGCTTGGGGGCTCATCAAAACCCCTCCTCGACAAGCTCGGCGGCACGAAGCAGTGCACGCGCCTTGGCTTCGGTTTCTTTCCATTCCATCTCGGGCACCGAGTCGGCCACCACGCCGGCCGCAGCCTGCACGTAAAGCACGTTGTCCTTGACGATGCCGGTGCGGATGGCAATCGCCACATCCATGTCGCCCGCAAAACTCAGGTAACCGCAGGCACCGCCGTAGATGCCACGTTTCACCGGCTCCAGCTCGTCGATGATTTCCATGGCCCGCACCTTGGGCGCACCGGTCAGCGTGCCAGCCGGGAAGGTGGCGCGCAGCACATCGAGGCTCGTCATACCGGGTTTCAACAGCCCTTCGACATTGCTCACGATGTGCATCACATGCGAATAGCGCTCGATCACGAAGGCGTCGGTCACCTTCACGCTGCCGGTCTTGGCAATGCGGCCGATGTCGTTGCGGGCCAGGTCGATCAGCATCACGTGTTCGGCACGCTCTTTTGGGTCGTTGCTGAGCTCTTCTTCCAGCGCCTTGTCTTGCTCGGGCGTGGCACCACGCGGGCGGGTGCCCGCCAGCGGGCGAATGGTCACCTTGTCGCCCTCAGGCGTGTGCTCCTGGCGCACCAGGATCTCGGGCGAGGCGCCCACGATCTGGAACTCGCCCATGTCATAGAAGTACATGTAGGGCGACGGGTTCAGCGAGCGCAGCGCGCGGTACAGGCTGAGCGGAGACTCGGTGTAGCGCTTTTGCAGCCGCTGCCCCACCTGCACCTGCATCATGTCGCCAGCGGCGATGTACTCCTTGGCCTTGAGCACGGCGGCGATGTAGTCGTCTTTGGCGAACTCGCGCTCAACCGCATGAGCGCTGCCACGTTTCACCGGCGGTGCGGTCACGCTGTACTTGAGCTTGTCGGTCAATTCGGCCAAGCGCCGCTTGGCACGGAAGTAAGCCTCGGGCTGCCCCGGGTCGGCGTAGACGATGAGGTAGAGACGCCCCGACAGGTTGTCGATCACGGCCAGCTCTTCGCACTGCAGCAGCATCACATCGGGCGTGTCGATGCCGCCTGTCTTTTGGGTCTTGGCCAGCTTGGGCTCGATGTAGCGCACCGCGTCGTAGCCAAAGTAACCCGCCAGGCCACCGCAGAAGCGCGGCAGGCCTGGGCGCAGCGCCACCTTGAAACGCTGCTGGTAGGTGGCGATGAAGTCGAGCGGGTTGCCGTCAATGGTTTCGACCACCTGGCCGTCCGTCACGACCTCGGTGTGAAAGCCGGTCGAGCGCAGCAGGGTGCGCGCCGGCAGGCCGATGAACGAGTAGCGCCCGAAGCGCTCGCCGCCCACCACCGATTCGAGCAAGAAACTGTGTTTGCCACTGCCCGAGCCGTAGGCCAGCTTGAGGTAAAGCGAGAGCGGGGTTTCAAGGTCCGCAAAGGCCTCGGCCATCAGCGGAATGCGGTTGTAGCCTTCGCTGGCCAAGCTCTTGAATTCAAGTTCAGTGATCACGTTGCAGGGCCCTCCACGGCCCGGCGGGCGGCACGTGCGCGGCCCGCGTGGTGATTTGATTCAGACGGTTGGCCGCAAGAGGTGCAGCCGGTGGAGCCGGAGCGCGCAGGGTTCAGAACAAGAACTCAAGCGGCCAGCGGCAAACTAAACCCGAGCAGGCTGGCAACGCCAGGGCCATGCTCCCCGGTCGTTCGACCCTTTGGTTTGTTTGCGCGCGATGAACATGCAAAAAGTGTAGCAGCAGCCCGCCGGCTGTCGGCTCACCTCAGCGGGACCGGGAAATCATCACAGACAAGCGCGTGACGAATCGTCACAATCGGCTGTTTGGTGGCGCACACTCGTGCGACGTTATTCCGTTTCCTGATTAGCGACGTACCTCAACCAAGCTCTGTTCGCCCTGACCCTTCGGTACCTCAGGACAGGGCAAGTCGAAGGACTGCGCAAGGCTTCGATCCGTGAAGCGGACCCTGTCCTGAGCCTGTCGAAGGGTCAGCCCCGAACGGTGGGTGGGGCCGGGCAGCTGAGCTTGGTCACTACTCAGGTCCGTTTTGTTGTGGAGAGTCTCGTGATCCGTCGTCTTATTTCCTTCTCGGTTGCTGCTGTGGTGCTGGGCGCCGCCTCTCTTGCCCAGGCTCAGACCTCCGAGGTCGCCGGTGTGAAATATGAAGGTGGCCTACAGGTGGCCAACACCCCGCTGGTGCTCAACGGCGTGGGCATTCGCTACAAGGCGATCTTCAAGGTCTACACCGCCGGCCTGTACCTGACGAAGAAGGCCACCACCACCGAGGCTGTGCTGGCTGCGCCGGGCCCCAAGCGCATTCACATCGTGATGCTGCGCGACATCAACGCCAGCGAGCTGGGCAAGCTTTTCACCCGCGGCATGCAAGACAACGCCCCGCGCGATGAGTTCTCCAAGTCGATTCCCGGCACGCTGAAGATGGGCGAGCTGTTTTTCGTCAAGAAGAAGCTCAATGCTGGCGACTCCTTTTCGGTCGATTGGACACCCGGCGTCGGCACCATGATCTTGATCAACGGCAAGCCCTCCATCGAACCCATCAAGGAGCCCGAGTTCTTTACGGCGCTGCTGAAGATCTGGCTTGGCACATCACCGGCCGACTCGATGCTGAAAGACGCGCTGCTGGGCAACACCTGATTCAGACGAGCTCGTCCAGCCGGTCGATGACACCATCGGCGTCGACGCCGCTGACGGGCTCACCGTGGTTGTAGCCGTAGCTCACCAACACCACAGGGCAGCCGGCCGCGCGCGCGGCACGTGCATCGTTGCTGGAGTCGCCGATCATCAGCGTTTGCGCGGGTGAAGAGCCCAGTGCTTCGCAGGTCTTGACGAGCGGCAGCGGGTCGGGCTTCTTGCGCTCGAAAGCGTCCCCGCCGAACACCTTTTCGAAGTAGCTGCCGAGGCCCTTTTTCTGCAACAGCGGGCGGGCGAATGCGGTGGGTTTGTTGGTCAGGCACGCAAGCTTGAGGCCGCGCCGGCGCAAGGCCTGCAGACCCTCCAGCACACCGGGGTAGACGGCCGAGTGATCGCCGTTGATGCGCAGGTAGTGGCGCTGGTAGCGCGCCCAGGCGTCGTCATACAAACCCGGCTCGCCGCCCACCTGCGCGAGCGTGCTGCGGATCAGGTGCTCAGAGCCTTTGCCGACCGTGTGCTCGATGAAGCCTCGCTCGACACGGCGCAAACCCAGCTCGGCCAACATCGTATTGAGGGCCGCCTCAAAGTCGCCCAAGGTGTCGACCAGGGTGCCGTCGAGGTCAACGATGGCGGCCAAAACGCCATTCGGAATGCGCATCAGCAGCCGCCTCAGCCGCCCAGCTGCACGCGCATCGCGTCAATCACGCCCTTGTAATCTGGCTTGCCGAAGATCGCACTGCCGGCCACGAAGGTGTCGGCACCGGCATCGGCCGCCTGGCGGATGTTGTCGACCTTGATGCCGCCATCAACCTCCAGCCGGATGTCGCGCCCGCTCTGGTCGATGATCTTGCGTGCGAGTTCGATCTTCTTCAGCGCCGCCGGGATGAAGCTCTGCCCGCCAAAACCGGGGTTCACGCTCATGATGAGGATGAGGTCGACCTTGTCGATCACCCACTCCAGCACGTCGAGCGGCTGCGCCGGGTTGAACACCAGCCCGGCCTGCTTGCCCTCGCCCTTGATGATCTGCAGCGTGCGGTCCACATGGATGCTCGCGTCGGGGTGAAAGCTCACCAGGTCGGCCCCCGCCTTGCAGAAGGCCTGCGCAAGCGCATCGACCGGCTGCACCATCAGGTGCACGTCGATCGGCACCTGGGCCCCGTCGGCCTTGACGGCGTGTTTGCGCAGCGCCTCGCAGATCATCGGCCCGAAGGTCAGGTTGGGCACATAGTGGTTGTCCATCACGTCGAAGTGGATCCAGTCGGCGCCGGCGGCAATGACGCTCTTCACTTCGTCGCCCAGGCGGGCGAAGTCGGCCGACAAGATGCTGGGGGCGATGCGGTAGGTGGGCTTTGTCATGCGGCAATTCTAGGAGCGTCCCTAGAATGCAGCGCATGCCAAAGCCCGAATTCACCTGCAGCGTCAGCGTACGCCTCCTGCCCGAGCAATCGGAGCCCGACAAGGGCGTTTATGCCTTTGCGTACACGATCACCATCCGCAACACCGGCGACGTCACCGCGCAGCTGATCGCTCGCCACTGGGTCGTCACCGACGCCCGCGGCCACACCGAAGAAGTGCGTGGCTTGGCGGTCGTGGGCCAGCAGCCACTGCTGAAACCCGGCGAGCGTTTCGAATACACCAGCTGGACCCGCATTGCCACGCCGCAAGGCAGCATGCGTGGCACCTTCGTCTGCATGACCGCAGACGCCCACCCCTTCGACACACAGGTGCCCGAGTTCGGCCTTTCCTTGCCTTCGGCGCTGCATTGAAAAAGGCCTCCGCCGGCAAGGCGCTGCGCCCGCAGAACGCGGGCGCGTGGGACCTGAGCGCCTTGCTCACCGCGGCCGATGCTTCAGCCAGCCTGCCCGAACGCCACCTCTGGTTGGTGCGCCTGCTCGAGTGGCTGCGCCGTGCCTCGGTGCCGCTTGAAAACCGGCAAACACCCACGCCGCTGCTGCGCCTGCGCCACCTGCTGAATGTGCTGGAGCGCCACCCTGAGTACCAGGCGCAGGTGGCCGCCCTGCTGGCGCGCTTCTGGCGCGAGGTCGACACCGCCGGGCTGCTGGCCGACTTCGGCTTCGCCCCGCGCATGGGCCTGAGCAGCGAGATCGGCCAGCGCCTGCGCCTGCGGCTGTTGCCCGCCACCCCGGCCACCACCAACCTGACGGAGCTGTTCAACCTGCTGTTTCCCGACCCAGCCGACGCGCTGTGGCTTGACCAGCTCGACGCCGCCACCCTCTCGCGCATCACCGCCTTGCTGCAACCGGCTGCCGCCGCGCCTGCCGCTGACTGGCGCACGCCGTTTCTCGACGCGATGATGTTCCTCGCCGGCGCCGTGCGCGCTGCGGGCTTTTCGCCGCAGCTGCGCGAGCGCATGGGCCCAGAGCTGCTGACCGGCGCGCCGTTTCGCCAGCTCGCGCGGGTGGCCGAGCAGGTGAGTGAACACGCAGTGTCCGGTGACACGGCGGCCCTGTTGCAAGCCGCCCAGTACCTGCGCGCCGTGCTCGACAGCTGCCGACGCTGCGCGCTCAGCGTCAACGACCACCTCGCAGAGCACGGTGTGTCGGTCGACGTGGTGTTCGAGGTCGACCAGCTCCTGCAGCGCACCCACCGCATCGAAGACCTGCTGATCTGCGTGGTGAGCCCTGCGCCGGCACCCGAGGTGGTGAAACTGGTCGCTGCCCTGGTGCGCACCGCCGAGGAGCGGCGCAGCCTGCGGGCCCTTTTTGCCCACCACTACTCGCTGCTCGCGCGCAAGGTGGCCGAGCGCAGCGCCGAAACCGGCGAACACTACATCACCCGCGACGCCGCAGCCTACCGCGCGATGCTGCGCGCCGCGGCCGGCGGCGGCGCGGTGATCGCCGGAACCACCTTCCTCAAGTTCTTCATCCTGGCCATCGGCCTCACCGCCTTCTGGGGCGGCTTTTGGGCCGGCATCAACTACGCCGCGAGCTTTGTGCTGATCCACCTGCTTCACTTCACGGTGGCCACCAAGCAGCCCGCGATGACGGCGCCGGCCATGGCCGACAAGCTCACCGACATGGGCAGTGACGAGGCAGTAGAAGGTTTTGTCGACGAATTGACGCACCTGATCCGCTCGCAAGCGGCGGGCATTGTCGGCAACCTGGCCGTGGTGGCCCCACTGGTGCTGGCCGTGCAGTTCGGCTGCCAGGCCCTCTTCGGCGCCACGCCCATCGGCGCCAAAGAGGCCGAACACGTGCTGCACACGCTCACGCTGCTGGGCCCCACGCTCTTCTTCGCGGCCTTCACCGGCGTGCTGCTGTTTGCCAGCTCGATCATCGCGGGCTGGGTCGAAAACTGGTTCGTCTGGCACCGCATCGACAGCGCCATCGCCTGGAACCCACGCATCGTCGCGCGCCTGGGCTCGGCCCGTGCGCAGCGCTGGGCGGCCTACTGGCGCAACAACATCTCGGGCTACGCGGCCAACATCTCGCTCGGGCTGATGCTGGGCATCGTGCCGGCTGTGTTGCAGTTCTTCGGCTTGCCGATCGAGGTGCGGCACGTCACGCTGTCGACCGGCCAATTGGCCGCGGCGGTCGGTGCGCTGGGTTTCGACGTGCTCCAGAGCGGCCCATTTTGGTGGTGCCTGGCGGCGGTGGTGTTCACCGGCATGCTCAACCTGGGGGTGAGCTTCTTCCTGGCTTTCAAGGTGGCGCTGCGCTCGCGTGGCACCCGCCTCACTGAGCGCAGCCGCATTTACCGGGCGATCCGCCAGCGCCTGTGGCGAGCGCCGCTGTCGTTTATCTTGCCTCCCAAACCCTAGCGCTCGTCGTCCTTGCGACGCTCGCCGCCCTTGCGGCCGGAGAACATGGTCCACCACACAATCAACACCAACACCGCCAGTGCGGCCAGTGCTTCGAGCAACAGCAAACCCATGATGAACCTCTTGGTTGGTGCCAGCAGGGGGCTCCTGGCGGCGGCGATTTTAGGCTTGCTCGCCAGCTGCGTGAGCCCGCCCGCGCCGTACCCGAGCGCCCCGCCACCGCCGGTGGTGGCGGGGCCCGTCACCCAGCCGCCCGTTGCCCCGGCCGTGATGCAGCGCCCGCGCGCACGCTGGGTCAGCGCCGACTGGGCCGACCTGCCCGGCTGGGAGGCCGACGCCACTACCGAACTCTGGCCGGCCCTGCTGCGCGGCTGCGAGAAGCCGCCACCCGAGTGGGCCCGCGTGTGCAGCGATGCACGCACGCTGCCACCCGCATCTGACGCCTCGGCCCGCGCCTGGTTGCGCCAGCGCCTGCAGCCGTGGCGGGTGGAATCGCCCGAGGGTTCAGCTGAGGGATTGATCACCGGCTACTTCGAGCCGCTGGTTGAGGCGCGGCGCGTGCCCCACGGCGCATTTCGCCACCCGCTCTATGGCCCGCCGGCCGACCTGGCAACGCGCAAGCCGTACTGGACACGCCAGCAAATCGACACCCAGCGTGCCGCGCAAGCCTCTTTGCAAGGCCAGGCCATCGCCTACGTGGCCGACCCGCTGGACGCGCTGATCCTGCAGATCCAGGGCTCCGGTCGCTTGAACCTCACCGAAGCCAACGGCCGGCGCTTGCTGGTGCGGGTGGCGTTTGCGGGCCACAACGACCTGCCCTACAAATCGGTGGGCAAGTGGTTGATCGAACAAGGCCAACTGCGCCCAGAGCAGGCCTCGTGGCCAGCCATCAAAACGTGGGCCCGTGCCAACCCGCGGCGGGTGAATGAGATGTTGTGGAGCAACCCGCGGTTCGTGTTCTTCCGCGAAGAGCCGCTGCCCGACCCCGCCTCGGGCCCGCGCGGCGCGCAAAACGTGCCGCTGACACCGGGGCGCTCGATCGCGGTCGATGCCCAAAGCGTGCCCTACGGCACGCCGGTCTGGCTGGACACCACCGAGCCGCTGTCGAACACCCCCCTGCGCCGCCTGGTGATGGCACAAGACACCGGCAGCGCCATTACCGGCGCCGTGCGCGCTGATTACTTCTGGGGCTGGGGCGACGTGGCCGAACAACAAGCCGGGCGCATGAAGCAGCCGCTCAAGATCTGGGTGCTCTGGCCACGCTGACTAGGCTGGAACTCTGGCCGCCTCTTTCATGGTGCGCGACACCACCCCGTACACCTCGATCCAGGCCTCACGCACCTCGGTCGTGAAGGCCACGCCGGTGCCTTGTTGCAATGTGCTGAGCAAAGCCGTGCCCACGGTGTCGTAGTGCTCGTCGCGCACGCCGTAGTTGGCATGCCGGCGCCCCAGGCCTTGCAGCGCAGGGATCAGCAGTTGCGGTTTGTCGAGCAGACTCACCGCCACGCCGATCGTCTTCATCAGCTTTTCGCCCTGCATGACCATGTCGCTCTTGAACAGGGCCTGCAGCGAGGGGTCGAGCGCAAACAGGTTGGCGTAAAACAGCTCGGCAGCCCGGGAAGCGATCGGTTCGACCAGGTCGAAACTCTCCTTCACCAGTTGAGCGGTGTAGTCATCCATGGCGAATCCTCCGAACGGTGCAGGGCGATGCGCGCCGAAGGATGTGATGCAAGCAGCGAGCCGCCCCGGCGCGGTGCGACGGAACCGAGGGCTCAGACCTGAGGGAGAAGGGTCAGATGAGCGATTGCGCCAGGCGGACGACCAAGATCGACGCGGCAGCAAAAGCCACCAGCACCCAGTTGGGCAGGAACCCGTGGGGTGCGTGTTGGTGGCGATGACGATGTTTGTCAGTCATGTGAGTTCCAGCAGCAAAACCGACCCGGTTGGGCGGCTATAGGCAGCTCCGGAGTGAGTTGGGTGCTGTTAAGCATCAGGAAGCGAACTTCATGCCAGCTCAGTGGCGGCGGCGGCCGCTGGGGCGGCCGAAGAACTCGATGTAGTGCGCCACGGCCTCGCCGTTGTTGCCGACCAAGCGCACGGCATGGTGAATCTGCAGGTCGGGCACGTCGAGCAGCCACGACCAGCGCGCTACCTCGAGCGGGTCGGCAAGGTCGACTTGCGGGTAGCTTGGGCCTTCGAGGGTGGTGCTTTGGTCGGGTTGCATGGCGTCGCGAATAGCGATGAGATGCCTGATTTATCGGCCTGCGCGGCCTGCGACTTGAGCGCCGCGTCAGCCGGAGCGGCGGTGCGAGCCCAGGAGTGCGGCCCACAGCACAACCAGCGCAAACACCCCGATCGGCCATGCGAGCGACAGCACCGTGGTGGCATCAGCGCCACGGATCAAGGCGGCACGCAGGCAGCGCAAGAAGTGCGTCAGCGGCAGCAGCTCGCCGATGAAACGCGCCCAACCCGGCATCGCATGAAACGGGAACATGAAGCCCGAAAGCAGGATGGACGGCAGGTAGAAAAACACCCCCATCTGCATCGCCTGCATCTGCGTGCGCGCCATGAACGACAGCGTGAGCCCCAGACCCAGGTTGGCCACCATGAACAGCCCGGCCGCGAACCACAACGCGGGCCCGCCCAACGACGTGCCGAACAGGCCATGCGCCAGCGCCAATAGCAAGCCAAACAACACCGTGCCGATGCCGAGGTAGGGCAGCAGCTTGCCCAGCACGATCCGCCGCCGTGGCCTGCCTGCGGCCCAGGTCGGCCAGGGCCGAGGCCGCGAAGGGATCGGACAGATCGGCGATCAAGCGCATCTCGGGCCGCTCGCCCTGCAGCAGGCGCTCGCTGGCATCGGCCGGCCAGACCGCGATGAAGGTGACCTCACCGCGTTGCATCCAGGCTTCGGCCTGCCGCAGGTCTGGGGTACTGCGCACGACACGAAACCAGCGCCCTTCTTCCAGCAGCTCATGCGCACGCTCGGCCAGCGCGTCGGGCGCCGGGCTGCCCACCCAGGCGGTGGGCCAGTGGCGCGGCGCAAGCTCGATGGCATAACCAAACAGCAAGATCTGCGCGAGCGGCACCCCCACCAACAGCGCCGCGGTGATGCGGTCACGCACGATCTGGCGCAGCTCCTTGCTGGCGATGGCCCACACGATGCGCCAGAACACCCGCATCACACGGCCCTCATGCCGACCGCCGCCGCCGCGCGCAGGGCTTGCAGGTCTTGCGGCGACCACTGCGCTTCGGGTGCGCCCGAAAACACCGCCCGGCCGTGTTCGATCAGCGTGAGCGTGTCGCACAGCGCGGCCTCGGCCGGGTCGTGCGTGCTGACCAGCACCGTCACCCCCTGGCCTGCCAAGGCACGCAGGTCGCGCCCCAGCAGGGCGCGTGCGTCGGCGTCGAGGCCGGCGGTGAGTTCGTCGAGCAGCAGCAGGCGCGGCTGCGCAAGTTGGGCCGCACAAAACGCCACCCGCTGCCGCCAGCCGCCCGACAGCGCGCCCACCCGCAGCGTGCGCACTTCGTCGAGCCCATGTTC
>JBBRFR010000110.1:0-10771 GCA_038241485.1 Burkholderiales bacterium | reverse complement strand
GGTGCTCGTGAGCGCAACGCAGGTTCAGAACCTTCATGACCGCATTATGGGCGCGGGCTCTGTGCGGTGAGGTCTGGCAACTGCTGCCAGGTGATCGACCAACGGCCAGATTGCCAATTCTGCAACCACAACAGGCCGATCAGCGTCTTGGCGTCGGTCAGCTCGCCGCTCGCGGCCAACGCTTCCAGCGCGGCGACGGTGGTGGTTTCAACATCGAGAAACTCACCTGCGTCGAGCGCCCGACCGCCCAGCTCCAGGCCACGGGCGAACCATACCTCGATGCCTTCGTCGGAATACGCGATCGCGTTGTGCAAAATGCCGGCGCGCGCCCATTCGCGGGCGCGGTAGCCGGTCTCTTCAGCCAGCTCGCGGATGGCGCAGGCCAAGGGCGGTTCACCGGCGTCCAGCTTGCCAGCGGGAAACTCCAGCATCACCCGTCCCATCGGGTAGCGGTACTGGCGCTCAACGACGAGACGGCCATCGTCAAGCAAGGGCACGATCATCACCGCGCCGGGGTGGACGATGTATTCGCGCGCCGCGAGGCTGCCATCGGGCAGCCGCACTTCGTCGCGCCGCACGTCGAGAAAGTGGCCCTTGTAGACCTGCTGTGAACTGACCTGCTCTTCGCGCAGATGCTCGTCGGCCATGTCAGAGGGTGTGAGCGAGTTCGGCGTGCCCGAGCGGGCCGCCAGATTGCACCCAATCAAGGCGCAAAGCACAGCCGTAGCTCGGGCTACGGCGAGCATTTGCAACGCGGGGTGGGTGCGATATGGCGGGACCAGCGGGCATGTTGGACTCGCTCAAAGCTTCTTAGGTCTTGAGTGCTTGCAGCACGGCGTTGGCGCACATGGTCATCAGCCAGCCAGGCAGCAGGCCAAAGACCAGCACCGCCGCACCATTGAGCGACAGCAGCACCCGCACCTCGCCGGTGGTGGTGATGGGCGCCGTGTCACGCGGCTCGTCGAAATACATCACCTTGACCAGGCGCAGGTAGTAGAAGGCACCCACCAACGAGAGCACGACAGCGATCACCGCGAGCACGATGTAGGTGGTGTCGTTGGTCGACACCAGCGATTGAAGCACTGCCAGCTTGGCGTAAAAACCCACGGTGGGCGGGATGCCCGCCAGTGAGAACATGAAGATCGCCATGACAGCCGCGTACCAGGGGCTACGGCTGGCGAGGCCCTTCAGGTCGTCGATGTTTTCGCTCTCGAACCCGCGGCGCGACAGCAGCAGGATGATGCCGAAGGTGCCCAGCGTGGTCAGCACATAGCTGATCAGATAGAACAGCGCCGACGAGTAGCCGTTGGCCGCCGAGAAGGTGTTGTTGGAGATGACGGTGGGCGTGAAGCCCAGCAGCATGAAGCCGATCTGGCCGATGGTCGAGTAGGCCAGCATGCGCTTCAAGTTGCTTTGCGCAATGGCCGCCAGGTTGCCTAGCAGCATAGAGGCCACCGCCAGCAGCATCAGCATCTGCTGCCAGTCGGCCGCCACACCCGACATGCCTTCGACCAGCAGGCGGAAAGTGATGGCAAAAGCCGCCAACTTGGGCGCGCCCGCAATCAACAGCGTGACGGCCGTGGGCGCACCCTGGTACACGTCGGGGATCCACATGTGGAACGGCACGGCGCCAAGCTTGAAGGCGAGGCCTGCGACGATGAACACGGTGCCGAACACCAACACCGCCTTGTTGATCTGGCCGGTGGCGATGGCGTTGAAGACCTGTGGGATGTCGAGCGATCCGGTGGCGCCATACATCATCGACAGCCCGTACAGCAGGAAGCCGCTGGCCAGCGCACCCAGCACAAAGTACTTCATGGCCGCTTCGGTGGCTTCGAGGTTGTCCCGGCGCATGGCGGTCAGCGCGTAGAGCGAGAGCGACATCAGTTCCAGGCCGAGGTAGACGACCAGGAAGTTGTTGGCCGACAGCATCACCGAGATGCCCAGCAACGAGAACAAGCTCAGCGTAAACAGCTCGCCCTTGAGCAGTTCACGGTGTTCGGCATAAGGGCGTGCATAGGCCAGCGCCACCATCACCGACATGGCGGCAAACGCGCCCAGCAGGTTGCCCAGCGGGTCGGTGACGATCATGCGCTGCATGCCGTAGAGGGTGAAACCACCATCGAAGTAAAGCCAGTGCATCACCACCACCACGGCCAGCGTGGCCTGGGTCAGCAGGTAGGTGGGCGTGCGGCGCGGGTGGGTGACCCACAGGTCGACCATGGCCACCACGCAGGCCATGCCCAGCAGCACGAGCTGGGGGTAGACGGCCAGCCAATTCATGTCGTTCATGTTCTTGGGCTCAGTTCAACTTAGAGACGGCCACGTGCTTCAGCAGCTCGGTCACGCTCACATGCATGGTGTCGGTGAATGGCTTGGGGTACAGGCCCATCACCAGAACCGCAATCGCCAGCAAGGCCAGCATCAGGTACTCGCGGGCGTTGATGTCTTGCAGCGCGCGCACGTCTTCATTGGCCACGGGGCCGAAGTACACACGCTTGACCATCCACAAGGTGTAGGCCGCACCGAACACGAGCGTGGTCGACGCCAGCGCGCCCAGCCAGAAGTTGACCTTCACCGCGCCCAGAATCACCATCCACTCGCCCACGAAGCCGGCCGTGCCGGGCAGGCCGCAATTGGCCATGGCGAAGAAAACGGCAAACGCGGTGAACTTGGGCATGGTGTTGACCACACCGCCGTAGCTTGAAATCTCGCGCGAGTGCACCCGGTCGTACAACACACCGATGCACAGGAACATGGCGCCCGAGACGAAGCCGTGCGAGATCATCTGCACCAGGCCGCCCGAGACGCCCAGCTCGTTGAACATGAAAAACCCCAACGTCACGAAGCCCATGTGAGCGATTGACGAATACGCCACCAGCTTCTTCATGTCTTGCTGCACCAGCGCCACCAGGCCGATGTAGACCACGGCGATCAGCGACAAGGCCACGACCACCCAGGTCCAGTGGTGGGCGGCATCAGGCGTGACGGGCAGCGAGAAGCGCAGGAAGCCGTAAGCGCCGAGCTTGAGCATGATGGCCGCCAGCACCACCGAGCCGCCGGTGGGTGCCTCGACGTGGGCATCGGGCAGCCAGGTGTGCACCGGCCACATCGGCACCTTGACGGCAAACGCGGCGAAGAAGGCGAAGAAGAGCAGCGTCTGCTCGGTCATCGTCAACGGCACGTTGTGCCAGGTGGTGATCTCGAAGCTGCTGCCCGACTTGAAGTACAGGAAGATCAGCGCGATCAGCATCAAGAGCGAGCCGGCTAGCGTGTAGAGGAAGAACTTAAACGCGGCATACACGCGCTTCGGCCCGCCCCATACACCGATGATGATGTACATCGGGATCAGCGTGGCCTCGAAGAACACGTAGAACAGCAGCCCGTCTTGCGCCGAAAACACACCGACCATGATGCCGGAGAGGATAAGGAACGCGCCCATGTACTGGTTGACACGCGTGTCGATCACTTCCCACGCGGCGATCACCACAATGACCGTGATGAAAGCAGTGAGCAGCACAAACCACACCGAGATGCCGTCCAGGCCCAAGTGGTAGCGCACGTTGAAACGCTCGATCCAGGACAGGTTTTCCTGGAACTGCATCGCAGCAGTTGTGTTGTCAAAACCGGTGATCAACGGGATGGTGACGACGAAGCTGGCGATGGCGGCCACCAGGGCCAGCCAACGCACCGCTTTGACATGCTCATCGCGCCCCAACGCGAGCAACAGCACGCCGGACAAAATCGGCAACCAAATGGCGAGGCTTAACAAACCCATGTTCTTGTTCTCCGTGACCGATCAACGACCCAGCGTCACGCTGAGGTACGGCCACAACTGCCAGGTCATCAACCCGATCACACCCAGGATCATCACGAGCGCGTACCAATAGAGGTAGCCGCTCTGCACCAGGCGCACAACTGACGCGATGCCACCGATGCCACGCGCCGCGCCATTGATCGCACCGTCGATCACCATGCCGTCACCACCCTTCCACAGGCCCATACCGAGCAGGCGCGCGCCAGCAGCGAGCACGTTCTCGTTGAACCAGTCGAAGTAGTACTTGTTTTCGAGCACGCGGTTGATGAAGCCGGTGCGTGCCTTGATGGCCGCCGGAATTTCCGGCTTGACCATGTAGAACACGTAAGCCGTCACCACACCGCCCAGCGCCAGCCAGAACGGCAGCGTGCTCAGGCCATGAAGGGTCATGGCCCAGGCGCCGTGGAAGGCTTCGGCCATCTCCTTCATGGCGTGGTGCTTGCCCAGGTCGAAGTAGATCGCGTCCTTGAAAAAGTCGCCATACAACATGGGCTGGATCGTCAGGTAGCCGATCACCACCGACGGGATCGCCAGCAACACCAGCGGCAGCGTCACCACCCAGGGCGACTCGTGCGGCACATGCGGCTTATGCGCGTGGTGGTCATCCGCGTGGTCGTCGTGATGGTCGTGCTCACCAGGGAACGGCTTGTGGCGGAAGTTTTCCTTGCCGTGGAAGACCAGGAAGTACATACGGAATGAATAGAAGGCCGTGACGAACACACCCGCCACCACCGCAAAGTAAGCGAAGCCCGAGCCCCACAGCTGGCTTTCGTGCACCGCTTCGATGATGCTGTCCTTGGAATAGAAACCCGAGAACAAGGGCGTGCCGATCAGTGCCAGCGAGCCCAGCAGCGAGGTGATCCAAGTGATCTTCATGTACTTGCGCAGGCCGCCCATGTTGCGGATGTCCTGGTCGTGGTGCATGCCGATGATCACCGAACCGGCGGCGAGGAACAGCAGCGCCTTGAAGAAGGCGTGCGTCATCAGGTGGAACACCGCCACCGAGTAGGCCGAGGCACCGAGCGCCACTGTCATGTAGCCGAGCTGCGAGAGCGTGGAGTAGGCCACCACGCGCTTGATGTCGTTCTGGATGATGCCGAGGAAGCCCATGAACAGGGCCGTGATCGCACCGATCACCAGCACGAAGCTCAGGGCCGTGTCAGACAGCTCGAACAACGGTGACATGCGCGCCACCATGAAGATGCCGGCCGTCACCATGGTGGCGGCGTGAATCAGCGCGGAGATGGGCGTCGGGCCTTCCATCGAATCGGGCAGCCACACGTGCAGCGGGAACTGCGCGCTCTTGCCCATCGCTCCGATGAAGAGGCAGATGCAGATCACGGTGATCAGCATCCATTCGGTGCCAGGGAAGCTGAGTTTGGCGAGTTCACCGCCCTGGGCGAACACATCACCGTAGTTGAGCGACCCGGTGAACGCCACCACCAGACCAATGCCCAGAATGAAGCCGAAGTCACCCACCCGATTGACCAGAAAGGCCTTCATGTTGGCGAAGATCGCCGTCGGCTTGGTGTACCAGAAGCCGATCAACAGATACGACACCAGGCCCACCGCTTCCCAACCGAAGAAGAGCTGCAGGAAGTTGTTGCTCATCACGAGCATCAACATGGAGAAGGTGAACAACGAGATGTACGAAAAGAAGCGCTGATAACCCGCGTCTTCTTCCATGTAGCCGATGGTGTAGATGTGCACCATCAACGACACGAAGGTCACCACGCACATCATCAGGGCCGTGAGGCCGTCGACCAAGAAGCCGACCTCCATCTTCAGGCCGCCCAGCACCATCCACTCGTAGATGGTGGCGTTAAAACGGGCGCCCGCGATCACGTCTTTCAGCACCAGGGCCGACAGCACGAAGGCGATCAAGACGCCGAGGATGGTGGCGACGTGCGAGCCGCGGCGGCCCACGGCCTTGCCAAAGAAGCCGGCGATGATGGCGCCGGCCAGGGGCGCCAACGGCACCGCCAGCAGCAGGTTCTGGGACAGTTGTGGTGTGCTCATGATCTCAGACGCCGCCGGGCCGCCCCAAGGCGGCTGAGCGCCCCCTCGGGGGGCAGGAACGAAGTGACGTGGGCGGTTGTCATCATCAGCCCTTCAACGTGTCGAGTTCGTCGACATTGATGTTGGAGCGGTTGCGGAACAGCACCACCAGAATTGCCAAGCCGATGGCAGACTCGGCCGCGGCCACCGTGAGGATGAAGAACACGAACACCTGGCCCGCCATGTCGCCCAGGTAGTACGAGAACGCCACAAAGTTAAGGTTGACGGCCAGCAGCATCAGCTCGATGGCCATCAGCAACACGATCAGGTTCTTGCGGTTCAAGAAAATGCCGATCACCGACAGTGCGAACAGGATTGCACCCAGAGTGAGGTAGTGACCCAGCGAAACGGGGCCGAGGGCGAGAGCGCTCATTTGGTTTCTCCCGTGGGCGGTGCCGGGGGTGCAGGCGGGGGCTCGATCACGGGCTGCATCTTGACGATCCGCAGGCGGTCGGCCTTCTTGACCTTGACGGCTTCAGACGCGTCAATGGCCTTGCTGTCCTTGCGCTGGCGCAGCGTGAGCGCGATGGCCGCAATGATGGCCACCAGCAGGATCACCGCAGCGATCTGCAGCGGGTAGAGGTAGCGGGTGTACATCTGAATGCCCAGCAGCTTGGTGTTGCCGAGCTCGATGGCCTTGGCATCGGGCACCGGCGCCGAGCGCAGGTCGAAGCCCGGGATGAGCACCAGCGCCATCTCGAGCGCAATGATCACGCCCACCACGGCGGCCACTGGAAAGTGCTTCCAGAAGCCCACGCGCATGACATCGACGTTGATGTCCAACATCATCACCACGAACAAGAATAGAACCATCACCGCGCCGACATACACGAGCACCAACGAGATGGCCAGGAACTCGGCATGCAGCAGCATCCAGACGCAAGAGGCCGAGAAAAAAGCGAGCACGAGGAAGAGCGCGGAATGCACCGCGCTGCGCGCTGTGATGACGCGAAACGACGCCCCCAGCAGCACCGCAGAAAAAACGTAGAAGAGCGCGGTGGATGTGTCCATGTTGTTCTTGAGCGCAGGTTCACCGGCACCTGGCCGGCGGGAAGACCATCAGGTCTTCAGCGGTAGCGCGCGTCAGCCTCCTTGTTGGCGGCGATTTCTTTTTCGTAGCGGTCGCCCACGGCGAGCAGCATGTCTTTGGTGAAGTACAGGTCGCCCCGCTTTTCACCGTGGTACTCGAAGATGTGGGTTTCGACGATCGAGTCGACCGGGCAGCTCTCTTCGCAGAAGCCGCAGAAGATGCACTTGGTCAAGTCGATGTCGTAGCGTGTGGTGCGGCGCGAGCCATCGTCACGCACGTCCGACTCGATGGTGATCGCCATCGCCGGGCACACCGCCTCGCACAGATTGCAGGCGATGCAGCGCTCTTCACCGTTTTCATAACGACGCAGCGCATGCAGGCCCCGAAAGCGCGGGCTCTGAGGCGTTTTCTCTTCCGGGAACTGCACGGTGATCGTGCGCGAGAGGAAATGCCGGCCGGTCAGGGCCATGCCTTTGAGCAGCTCGGTGAGCATGAAACTTGACAGGATGTTTTTAACGGAAGCCATTGCAGTCATGGTTCTCTTCCTCTAATTCCAAATGTTCCACGGCGACTGAATCCACAGTCCGACCACCACCAACCACACGAGCGTGATGGGGATGAAAATTTTCCAGCCTAAACGCATGATCTGGTCGTAACGGAAACGCGGGAAAGTGGCTCGCACCCACAGGAACATCGTGACGACCACGAAGGTCTTGCCGAAGAGCCAGAACCAGTCCCAGAACCATGCGGTGGCTTCAATCCACCCCGGGGTTTGCATGCCGAAGGCGGCAAACGACACCGGCGCCAGCCAACCGCCAAGGAACAGGGTCACGCACAGCACCGACACCAAAATCATGTTGGCGTATTCGGCCAAG
Source organism: Burkholderiales bacterium (assembly GCA_038241485.1). Taxonomy (GTDB): domain Bacteria; phylum Pseudomonadota; class Gammaproteobacteria; order Burkholderiales; family Burkholderiaceae_C; genus Rhizobacter. The sequence goes on along the minus strand of JBBRFR010000110.1, from coordinate 2,991 downwards.
AAGAACATGGCGAAGGCCATGCCCGAGTACTCGATCATGTGGCCGGCGACGATCTCGGACTCACCCTCCACCACGTCAAACGGGTGGCGGTTGGTTTCGGCCAGGCCGGCGATGAAGTACACGATGAAGACGGGGAACAGCGGCAGCCAGTTCCACGACAGGAAGCTCACGCCGATGCCGGCGAACATGCCCTTGTTTTGGCCCAACACGATGTCAGTCATGTTCAGGCTGGCCGAGACCATCAGCACCACCACCAGCGCAAAGCCCATGGCGATTTCGTAGCTGACCATTTGCGCCGACGCGCGCAGCGCGCCCAGGAAGGCGTACTTCGAGTTCGACGCCCAGCCGGCGATGATCACGCCATAGACCTCCATCGAGGTGATGGCCATCAGGAACAGCAGGCCGGCGTTGATGTTGGCCACGGCCTTGTCAGGACCGAAGGGCACCACCGCCCACGCGGCCAACGCCGGCATGATGGTCATGACCGGGCCGAGCAGGAACAGGCTTTTGTTCGCCGCGGTGGGGAGAATGATCTCCTTGAAGATCAGCTTCACCGCATCGGCGATCGGCTGCAGCAGACCCAGCGGCCCGACGCGGTTGGGCCCGGGGCGGATCTGCGACCAGCCAATGGCCTTGCGCTCCCACAACGTGAGGTAGGCCACGCAGATCATCAGCGGTGCCACCAGGGCGATGATCTTGATCAGCGACCAGGCCGTGGGCCAGAAGCCGCCCAGCAGCTCACTACCGAAGGTGTTGAAGGCGTCGACCATGCTCAGGCCTTCTCGACGGTGATGGGGCCGAACATCGCACCCAGCGGGACCGTGGTCGGTACACGAACGGCGGTGGGGGCCAGCGTGTCATCGAGCTTGGCGGACAGCACGGCCTGCGCTGTGCCTTGCGAGACAAGCACCGAAGCGCCTTCAGCCAGGCCGAGCTGCGACCACAGTGCAGTCGGCAGGCTCGCCACCGGCGGCTTCGCATCGGCCGTGAGTTGCAGCGAGGTGGCGCGGCGCACCAGCGAGTCGGTGGCGTAGATCGGCACGTCGGCGATGCGCTCCAGGCCCGAAGCGGCTGTGGCTGCGGAAGCACTTGCCGACGAAGCCTTGTTGCTCAAACGTGAAGCCACGGTACTTAGGTCGCCCAGCGCCTCGGCGCGCACTTCTTCCGAGGTTTCGAAATCGAAGCCCTTGATGCCCAAGAGGTTGCCCAGCACGCGCAGCACCTTCCAGGCGGGACGCGCGTCGCCAAGCGGCTTCACCACACCGTGGAAACTTTGCACACGGCCTTCGGCGTTGACGAAGGTGCCCGAGGTTTCGGTAAAGGGCGAGATGGGCAGCAGCACGTCGGCGCTTTCCGCTGCGGCCGTCTTGAAAGGCGTTAGCGCGATCACCATGTCGGCGCCCTGCAAGGCCACGGCGGCGGCGCTGGCATTTGCGGCGTCGAGCGTCGGCTCCAGATTCATCAGCACGCAGGCCTTCAGGGAACCGCTCAACATTTGGCCCGCATTCAAACCGCCGTCACCAGGCAAGGCATTGACGAGTTGCGCGCCCACCGTGTTGCCCGCTTCCGTGAGGTAGCCCACCGAGGCACCCGTCTGCTCACCGATCCAGTTGGCCAGCGATAGCAACTGGCTGGCTTGCGGATGCTGCGCCGCGGCGTTGCCGAGCAGAACGGCTTTGCGCTCGCCTGTCAACAACGAGGCGGCGATGGCTTGAGCGACTGTTCCGGCCGTCGCAGAAACCGGCGATGACACGCCCTTGTTGCCAGCCACGGCGCAAGCCACTTCGGCCAGCGCTTGCAGCCATTGGCTCGGCGCCACCGAGATGCTGTGGGCGACCGGCATCAGCCAGTCGTCTTGCACCGCATGGATGCTGTGCACCTTCGCACCTTTGCGCGCCGCTTGGCGGATGCGCTGCGCGAACAGTGGGTGATCCTTGCGCAGGAATGAGCCGACAACCAAGACGCTTTGCAGCGTCGACAGCGAGGCGATCGAGGTGCCCAGCCAACGCACGCCACCGACATTGCTGAAATCAGCATGGCGCGTGCGGAAGTCAATGTTCTCGCTGCCCAGGCCGCGCACCAGCTTGGCCAGCAGGTGAAGCTCTTCGGCCGTGCTTTGGGCCGAGCCCAGCGCTCCAATGCTCTTGGCACCGTGGTCGGCCTTGATGTGCTTCAACCCGTTGGCCACGTACTCCAGCGCCGTGGTCCAGTCGACGGTTTTCCACTCGCCGCCCTGCTTGATCATTGGCGCGGTCAGGCGCTCATCACTGTTGACGGCTTCGTAGGAGAATCGGTCGCGATCGGCCAGCCAGCACTCGTTGACGTCTTCGTTCTCAAGCGGAACGACGCGCAGCACTTTGTTGTTCTTGACTTGAACGATCAGGTTGGCGCCGGTGCCGTCGTGCGGGCTCACGCCCTTGCGGCGCGACAGCTCCCAGGTGCGGGCGCTGTAGCGGAAGGGCTTGCTGGTGAGCGCACCCACCGGGCAGATGTCGATCATGTTGCCCGACAGCTCGGAGTCGATCGTCTCGCCCACCACTGTGGTGATCTCGGAGTGCTCGCCGCGGTGGATCATGCCCAGCTCCATCACGCCGGCCACCTCTTGGCCGAACCGCACGCAGCGGGTGCAGTGGATGCAGCGGCTCATCTCTTCCATCGAGATCAGCGGGCCCACGTCTTTGTGGAAGACCACGCGCTTTTCTTCGGTATAGCGCGAAGAAGAGCCGCCGTAGCCCACGGCCAGGTCTTGCAGCTGGCACTCGCCACCCTGATCGCAAATGGGGCAGTCGAGCGGGTGGTTGATGAGCAGGAACTCCATCACACCGGCTTGCGCCTTCACGGCCTTGTCGCTCTTGGTGCGCACGATCATGCCTTGCGTCACCGGAGTCGCGCAGGCCGGCATCGGCTTGGGTGCCTTCTCGATGTCGACCAGGCACATACGGCAGTTGGCCGCGATGCTGAGCTTCTTGTGGTAACAGAAGTGGGGAATGT
>JBBRFR010000109.1:0-10834 GCA_038241485.1 Burkholderiales bacterium | reverse complement strand
CCGCGCCCGCGCCCGCGCCCGCGCCTAGCCCGGCCCCGGCCCCGGCCCCCTCTGACCCGCTCACGCTCTCTGAAGCCGTGCGTGCCGCACAAGACAGGCGCGTCTACGTCGGCTACTACCCCAGCTGGAGCGACAACTGGTTCAGCGCTGACGGCAAGAGCGCGAACGATGTCTACAAGGCCAGCAAGTTCGCGCGCATCCCCGGCACCTACACCCATGTGATGGCGTCCTTCGCCGACCCGAACTTCTCGTGGGCCGGCATGGCTGCCAACAGCTGGTCGGGCACTGGCATCAACTTCAACTCGACGCCGCGAGACATCAAGGCTGCCATCGCCGTGCTGCATCAGCGCAACATCAAGGTGATCCTGGCGGTGGGCGGCGCGACCTACGGCAACTGGGGTGCCATTGCCGCCGAAGGCCAGCGCGGCAGCGGGCCCATCATCAGCGCCCTGGCCAGGTTTCTCGGCGAGATGAATGTCGATGGCCTGGATGTCGATTACGAAGTCGATGGCGACGTGGACCGTTACGCGAACTCGATCAAGGCCTTGCGTGCTGCCGTCGACCTGGCCGGCGGCGGCCGCGTGCTCACGCTGGCGGGCTGGTCCACCGGTGCCGATTGCACCGCGCAGACCAGCACCGACCCGAGTTGTGCCGGCAAGATGTCTTACTGGGGCGGCAGCGCCGGGCGCGAACGCGGCGTGTTGCTCAAGTACCCCGCCGTGGCCAACATGCTCGACATGGTCAACGTGATGAGCTACGACGCACGCTACGAACACTACGACGGCGTGACGGCCTACAACCAGTACCGCAGTTTGTTCCCGTCGCGCACCATCGTCTCCATCGGCCTGGAAAGTGCACCGGAAGGCTGGTCGGGTGCCACGCTGGTGGTGAACGATGCCGATGCGCAATGTGTGGGCTCGCGCAACCTGCAAGACCAGTACGGCGTCAACCTCAATCTGCCGTACTCGGTGCAGCGCTACATCGGCGCAGTGACAGGTAGCAGCAACGCCAACCGCAACCCGCGCGATGGCGCCATGCTCTGGGCCATCATCAAGCCCGCCTCAGGCTCGTGCGGTAGCGCGGCACTCGCCAGCCCGGGCACGATCGGCAGCAAGGTCGGCACGACCTTCAGCTTGCCGGTAGATCCCCTGCTGCAGTCTGCCGACTGGCGCTGAGCAGGCGAGGCGCAACGCCACGGCGTTGCGCCATTTCCTCGCCGGCGCGCCAGCGCCTCGGCGCATCAGGCCCTGGCCTGTCGCGAGGTGACGACGATGCCCGCCGCAATGAGCGCAAACGCCGCCACGTGGTACCAGCGTGGCACCTCGCCGAGCCAGGCCGCCGACATCACGGCCGCAAACACCGGTGTGAGGTTGTTGAAAAACGCTGCGATGGCCGGCCCCACCGTTGCCACGCCCATGCCCCAGAAGCGGTAAGCCAGCACCGAGGGGCCAATGGCCACGTAGACCAGGGCCAGCAGCACCCAGGGTGACCAGTGAATGGGGGCGGGCGCGACCACGGCTTCGACGCCCGCCGCGGCGCCCGCCCACACCGCGCCAAACAACACCTGCACCAGCAGCAGCTCGGCCCAACCCCAGGGCGGGCGCGCATCACCGCGCATGTGGGCCGGCGGGCGCGCGAGCAGCCAGCTGTACCAGGCCCACAGCGCAATCGCCAACAACATCAACAGGTCGCCCGGCACCAAGCGCAGCGCCAGCAGCACTTCGAGTTGGCCGCGTGACAGCACCAGTGCCACACCGGCCAGCGACAAGATCGCGCCCAGCAGCTGGTGGCGTGTGGGGTGTTCGCCATAAAAGAGCGCGCCCACGGCCAACATCCACAGCGGCATGCTTGACGCGATGAGCGTCACGTTGATGGGGGTGGAGGTCTGCAACGCTACGTACTGCATCGCGTTGTAACAACCCACGCCCAGAAAGCCGAGCAAGGCGAGGTAGGGCCAGCGTGTGCGGATGGCCTGCGGGTCACGCAAGACCCGATGGCCCAGCGGCAGCAGGATCAACAAAGCCAGCGCCCAGCGCAGCCCGCTCAAGGCCAGCGGCGGCACCGAGCCGACCAACAGCCGCCCGACGACGGCGTTGCCCGCCCACAGCAGCGGCGGCAGGGTCAGGAAGAGGGCGATGCGGGGGGTGAGATGGTGCGGGGCCATCCCGCCAGTGTCTCAGGGCTTTTCGGGGGCAGGCCCATGCCGGTGAAAGTCAAGCGCTGAGGGCGCTGGCTCAGAGCGGGCGGATTGGCGGCCAGTGAATGGTGTCGATTTGCCCGCAGGATTCGAACAGCGGTCTGGCAAACAAATAGCCCTGCATGAGCTTCACGCCCATGTCTTGCAGGCACAGGTGCTCGTCGACGGTTTCGACACCTTCGGCAAGCAGCCTGATGCCGAGCTCTTCGCAGATGCGCACCACACCGCGCACGATGGCCTGGCGGGCGGGCCGCTGGTCGATGTGGCGCACCAGCTCCATGTCGAGCTTGATGATGTCGGGCTGAAAGTCGGCCAGCAGGTTGAGGCCGGCGTAGCCGGCGCCGAAGTCGTCGATGGCGGTCAGGAAGCCGATGCGCTTGTACTCGCGCAAGATCTCGGCCAGCCACTTGCCGTCGTCGACGCGCTCACCCTCCACGGTCTCGAAAATGATGCGCTCCACCGGGAAGCCGTGCTGGCGCGCCGCCTGCAGCGTGGCGCGAATGCACAGCTCGGGCCGGTAGATCGCGTTGGGCATGAAGTTGATCGACAAATGGGTCTGCAGGTTCAGCAGCGCAGCGGTCTTGATGGACTTGGTGCGGCACGCCTGGTCGAAACGATAGCGGTTGGCCTCGTTGACTTGAGACAGCACCGTGAGCGCGCCCTCGCCGGCGGGGCCGCGCACCAGGGCTTCATGCGCAAAGATCTGCCGCGTCTCGATGTTGACGATGGGCTGGTAGGCAAAACTGAACTGAAAGCCCAGGCGCTCGCTGGTGCTGCAGTCGCCACACGCCTTGGTGTCGTCCATCGGTACGAAATCGGAGGCCAACGCTTTCTGAATGGGGATCATTGGTGACTCTTTGCCTGTGCTCATCTGTTTGCCTCGGGCCGCTCAGGCACGCTTGATTCAAGGCCAAAGTGGCCCGCTCTGAATCGTTTTCGGCACACGGCGGGCAGACTTGAATGCCGGCTCCCGAGGGCGGTGCGGGAGATGGCGTTGAGCCATCTCACCGCGTCTCAGGGCTTGGGCAGGCTTCCGACCACGCCTTGCACGAACCAGTTCATGCCGGCGAGCGTGGCGTCGTCCATCACGCCGGCGGCTTGGCGCACTTCGCCAGCGTTGTCGAGCAGCTGGCCCGAGAAGGGGTGAAAGCGGCCAGCCACGATGTCGGCCTCGCGCTTCTTCACGAGCGAGGCCACGTCGGCCGGCACCGAGCTTGCGAAAGGTGCAAGGGCCACAAACCCATCTTTCATGCCACCCCACACCGGCACGGCCCGCCAAGTGCCCTTGAACGCGGCTTCGGTCACGCGGGTGTAGTACGCGCCCCATTGGTGGGTGATGGCGGTGAGCTGCGCATCGGGCGCGAAGCGGCTCATGTCGCTCTGGTAGGAGATGACACGCACGCCCTTGCTCTTGAAGTGGGCCTGCGCGGTTTGTGGCACGGCGGGTGAGCCGCTGTGGTTGGTCAGCACGTCGGCGCCCTGGTTGATTAGCGTGAGCGCGGCGTCACGCTCGCGCGCTGGGTCGAACCAGGTGTTGAGCCACAGCACCTTCACCTGCGCCTGCGGGTTGGCCGCACGCATGCCGAGTGCGAAGGCGTTGATGCCCTGTATCACCTCGGGCACCGGGAAGCCCGCCACATAACCGGCCACACCGCTCTTGCTGCTCTTGCCCGCCAACAGGCCGGCGAGGTAGCGCGCTTCGTAGTAGCGCGCGTTGTAGGTGTTGAGGTTCTTCGCGGTCTTGTAGCCGCCGGCGTGTTCGAAGCTCACTTGGGGAAAATCGGCCGCCACGCGCAGCGCCGGGTCGAGGTAGCCGAAGCTGGTGGCAAAGATCAGCGTGTGGCCTTGTGCGGCCAGGTCGCGCATCACACGCTCGGAGTCGGCGCCTTCGGCCACGGCTTCGATGGCGGTGGTTTGCACACGGGCCCCTAGCGCTTTTTCCATCGCCAGGCGGCCCTGGTTGTGTTGATACGTCCAGCCCGCTTCACCGATGGGGCTCACGAACACGAAGCCGACCTTGAGCGGTGGCTTTGCAGAGGGGGTCTGCGCGTTGGAAGAGGCGGCCGCAGCCGCGAGCATCGCGGCCAACAGGCCGCGGGCGAGGTTTTTGAACATGGTGTTCCTCTACATGGCCCCGGGTTGAGGTGAAGGCAAACCGCCTGCGGGGGCACGCAGGCGGTTGGTGTGCGAATTGTCGCAGCTGACGAAAGCTCAAAAAATCAGGGGTGTCGCTCGCTGAAGCAATACACCGACGGCCAGCGCATACCTCTCAGTGGCGGCTCGGCAAGCCGGTGCGGGCAATCGAGGCATCGTTCATGGCTTCGAGGCGGGGTGAGCGCTCAAAGCTGTCGCTGGCGTGCCCTTCCCGGGTGCTTGGGTGGCGCGGCTTGATGATCGCTGGAACGCCCATCGCCATGCTGTTCGACGGCACATCGGTGATCACCACGGCGTTGGCACCGATCAGCACGTTGTCGCCGATGGTGATGGCGCCCAGCAATTTGGCGCCCGCGCCGATGTCCACGTTGTTGCCAATCACTGGCGCGCAAGGCGATTCAACGCGCCGCAGCCCGACCGACACGCCATTGCGGATGCGGCAGTTGTCGCCGAACTTCGCGTAGCCGCTGACGATGATTCCGCCGAAGTGATCGATGATGAAGTTGCGGCCGACCTGCGCCTCGCAGGGCAGATCAACGCCGGTGATGATCTGGATCAGCTTGTGAGCGACCTTGTAGACCAGTGAGAAGGCCTTGCGCAGCAGCGTCGGCCGCACGCCGTAGCGCCAGCGCCCGAAGCGGTAGACCAACATGACCCAGAAGCCTTGTTCCCACCACTTGCCTTTGTAGGAGCGCAAGTCTGCGCGAATGTTTTCGTACATGAGAGTCTTACAGCTCGAGGGGTGCCTGAATAAAAACTGAACAGGTTGAACCTGAGCATACCTTGAGCGCGTTGAGTGGTTCGTAGGACAAGGCCGAGACCGTGGGTCGGCCGACCTCGATACATCGGTGGCCGCGTCAACCGGCCGCAAACACCTCATCAAGCCGAACCGACCAGCGCCGCTTGTCGTCGGCGGACGCAAAACTCGCATCAAAGCTGTTGAGCGCCAGCTGATAGGCATGGCGTGGCGTCAGCTGCGGCAGTGCCTCGAAGGTCTCGACGAAGTTCTGGTTGATGTAACCACCAAAGTACGCCGGGTCGTCGGAGTTGACCGTCACGCACAAGCCGGCTTCGAGCAAGGTGGCGAGGTTGTGCTCGGCCAGGGTCTTGAAGACGCACAGCTTCACGTTGGACAGCGGGCACACCGTGAGCGGCATGCGCGCTGCGGCCAGGCGCAGCACCAGGCGCGGGTCTTCGAGGCAGCGCACGCCGTGGTCGATGCGCTCGACCTTGAGCAGCTCGATCGCGTCCCAGATGTAGTCGGGCGGGCCCTCTTCGCCGGCATGCGCCACCACGTGCAGGCCGAGTGCGCGGCAGCGCTCGAACACACGCTCGAACTTGGCCGGCGGGTTGCCACGCTCGCCGCTGTCCAGCCCCACGCCGACGAACAGGTGTCGGTAGGGCAGCGATTCTTCGAGCGTGGCGAAAGCCGCCTCTTCGCTCAGGTGGCGCAAGAAACACATGATGAGCAAGGAGCTCACACCCAGCTCACGTTGCGCCGTCTCGCTGGCGCGCGTCAGGCCCCTGATCACCGTCTCTAAGCTCACGCCACGATCGGTGTGGGTCTGCGGGTCAAAGAAGAGTTCGGCGTGCACCACGTTGTCGGCTGCGGCGCGGCGAAAGTAGGCCATCGCCATGTCGAAGAAGTCTTCTTCTCTCAGCAGCACGCTGGCGCCGGCGTAGTAGATGTCGAGAAAACTCTGCAGGTCGGTGAACGCGTAGGCCGCACGCAGGGCTTCGACGCTGGCGTAAGGGATGGAGACAGCGTTGCGCTGCGCCAGCGCAAAGATCAGCTCGGGCTCGAGCGAGCCTTCGATGTGGATGTGCAACTCGGCCTTGGGCATGGCGCGCAGCAGGGCGGGCAAGCGCTCGCGTGGGATGGTGTTCACGGAGTCGGGGGCGGGGGTCATCAACACACTCCAAAGGTGATGCCGCGTTCGTTCAAGAAGCGGCGGTAGGCGGCAGAGCTTCGGTCGGCGGCGCTGTGAACTTCACCGCCGCCGAGGGGCAGCAGCTTCGGGCGTTGCGACTCGAGCACGGGTTGATCTTGCATGAAGATCGTGTCTTGAAAGGCACGCAGATCGTCTTCGCTCGAATCGAAATCGGTCAGCGCGACGCGAAACCACACGCGGCTGCGATCTGGCTCGATCGGGCAGACGAAAAGGCCGATCACGTCTTGATAGCCGTCTTGCGCCTGCGGCAGCTTGGTCAGCTGCGCGGTGTAAGGGCCAGTGAGTTCGTAGCGGTAGTCGACCAGGCCACCCTCGGACGAGAGGCGGTTGCTTTGGGGCTGCCAGGCCTGGCAATCGTTGGCGATAAAGCCGTGCGCCGTGGGGTCGATGCGGTAGGTGGCCAGCTGCGTGTGGGCGCGGTCACCCAGCAGCCCTTCGTGCACAAAGCCGAAGTGGGCCAGGTCGAGAAAGTTTTCAACGATGCGCGGCGCGCTGGTCTGCACGTCATACGGCCCGCACAGCAGCTTGCGCAGGCGGGCATCGTGTTCGGCATCAAACGCAGGCGGCAGGCTGTGGCTGGCTTGCAGCCGCACCCAGATCAGGCCGTGGGCTTCGTGCGCCTCGTGGGTGCAGGCGGCGTGGGAGGCCGGTGGTGTGAACTCGGGCAGGGCGGGAATGAGCCGGCAAGTGCCCCCGGCTGCGAACTGCCAACCGTGGTACGGGCACTCGAGGCGCGAGCCGTCGTCGGTGTGCAGCACCCGGCCCAACGAAAGCTGGGTGCCACGGTGTGGGCAGCGGTCGGCCCAGGCGTGGGCTTGGCCGAAGTTGTCTCGCCACAGCACCACGTCGTGCGCGAGCAGGCGCGCGGGCAGCGGCGCATCGGCGAGCGATGCACTTTCTGCCACGGGGTGCCACAAGCGGGTTTCGACCATGTGCTGCTGCGAGAAAAACGAAAGCCGCACACGGCGGCCTCCGAGTTGTGTTGCCGCCGCGGCTTACTTCGCGCCCGGCACCTTGCCTTCAACACCCTTCACGTAGAAGTTGACGCCGCCGAGGAACTTGTCGTCAGCGGCTTCGCCCTTCTTGACCAGTTCCTTGCCGTCGTGGCCGAGGATGGGGCCCTTCCAGATGACAAAGCTGCCGTCTTTCAGGCCGGCCTTGATGGTCTCGACCTTGGCCTTGATGTCGGCGGGCACCTTGTCGGAGATCGACACGATGTCGATGGCGCCTTCTTTCACGCCCCACCACACGCTGCCCGTGGCCCACTTGCCCTCGAGCGCATCACCGGTGGCCTTGATGTAGTACGGCGCCCAGTTGATGATGGCCGAGGCCAGGTGGGCTTCGGGCGCGTAGGCCGACATGTCGCTGTCCCAGCCGAAAGCCATCTTGCCGGCCTTGGCGGCGGTCTTGAGCACAGCTGACGAGTCGGTGTTCTGGAACAGCACGTCGGCACCACCATTGATCAACGATTGCGCGGCTTCGGTTTCTTTCGGCGGATCGAACCACTTGTTGACCCACACCACCTTGGTCTTGACCTTCGGGTTGACCGACTGCGCACCCAGCGTGAAGCTGTTGATGTTGCGCACCACCTCGGGGATGGGCACCGAGCCGACAATGCCCAGCGTGTTGGTCTTGGTCATGGCACCTGCAATCACGCCGGCCATGTAGGCACCTTCGTAGGTGCGGCTGTCGTAGGTGCGCATGTTCTCGGCCGTCTTGTAGCCGGTGGCGTGCTCGAACTTCACGTCTTTGGCCTCGGGGGCGACCTTGAGCATTGGCTCCATGTAGCCGAAGGTGGTGCCGAAGATCAGCTTGTTGCCTTGGCTGACCATGTCGCGGAACACACGCTCGGCGTCGGCCGCTTCGGGCACGTTTTCAACGAAGCTCGTGACCACGCGGTCGCCGTATTCCTTCTCGACGGCCTTGCGGGCGTTGTCGTGCGCGAAGGTCCAGCCGCCGTCGCCCACCGGGCCCACGTAGGCAAACGCAATCTTCAGTGGCGCCGGTTTGGCCGGGGCCGATGCCGCGACCGGGGCGGCGGCTGCCGGTGCAGCTGCCTCTTCCTTCTTGCCGCAGCCCACCAGTGCGACGGTGGCCGCGATGGTGCTCCACCCTGCGATCTTCAGCAGGGCACGTTTTGAAATTTGGCTCATGTCTTCTCCAGATGAAAGGTCATCACGTACACGAAATTCGGGCGCCCTCTTGAGGCGCGCCTCGGATTATCAGCTCCCAGGAAAGAATGGCTTGCCCAGCGAGGCCGGCATGTTCACGCGGATCCAGGTGGCATTGCGCGAGATCAAGACCAGCACCACGATGGTGGCGAGGTAGGGCAGCATCGTCAGCAATTGGCTCGACACCTCTACGCCTTCGCCTTGCAAATGAAACTGCAGCATGGTCACGCCGCCAAACAGATAGGCACCGAGCAATACGCGTGCCGGCCGCCAGGTGGCGAAGGTGGTGAGGGCGAGCGCGATCCAGCCCTTGCCGGCCACCATGCCTTCGACCCACAGCGGCGTGTAGACCACCGAGATGTAGGCGCCCGACAGGCCGCACAGCGCGCCGCCCACCATCACGGCCGCGAGGCGGATGCGCCGCACCGGGTAGCCCAGCGCGTGGGCCGCTTCGGGCGACTCGCCCACCGCTCGCAGCACCAGGCCGGCGCGTGAGCGGTAGAGAAACCAGGCCAGTGCCACGGTGAGCGCGATGGCGATGTAAACCATGAGGTGCTGGCGAAAGAAGGCCGGGCCGATGAAGGGGATGTCGGCCAGGCCCGGGATCTGGAACTGCAGCCGCTCAGGCAGTTTTTCTTGCGTGTACTTGATGCCCACGAAGGCCGAGAAGCCGGCGCCGAAGAGGCTCAGCGCCAGGCCGGTGGCGTACTGGTTGGTGTTGAGCCAGATCACCAGCAGGCCGAAGGCCGCCGCGAGCAGCGCCCCGGCCACGGCGCCCGCACCCAGGCCAGCCCATTCGTTGCCGGTGTGCACGGCCACAGCGAAGCCGGCAATGGCGGCCACCAGCATCATGCCTTCGGCGCCCAGGTTGACGATGCCGGCACGTTCGTTGATCAAGAGACCCAGCGCAGCGAACGCGAGCACGGTGCCGGCGTTCAGCGTGGCGCCGAGCAGTAGGGCAAAGGCGTCCATCAGGTATCTCCAGCCCGTTCGCCCTGAGCTTGTCGAAGGGCTTCGACAGGCTCAGCCCGAACAGAGATGCGCTGAGCCGACCACCGCACGCGGTAGTGGATCAGCGTGTCGCAGGCCAAGAGCGAAAACAGCAGCAGCCCCTGGAACACACCCGTCAGCGATTTCGGCAGGCCCAGGCGCGACTGCGCCAGCTCACCGCCGATGTAGAACATGCTCATCAGGATGGCCGAGAACACGATGCCCACCGGGTGCAGCCGCCCCACGAAGGCGACGATGATGGCGGCGAAGCCGTAGCCCGCCGGCACATGTGGCGTGAGCTGGCCGAGCGGGCCGGCGGCCTCCAGCGCACCGGCCAGGCCGGCCATGCCGCCCGACAGCAGCAGCGCCGTCCACAGCGCCTTGCGTGACGAGAAGCCGGCGTACCGCGCCGCCGCCGGTGCCAGGCCGCCCACCTGCAACTGGTAGCCCGAGTAGCTGCGAAATAGGAACAGCCAGAACAACGCCACCGAAGCCAGCGCGATCAAGAGGCCGATGTTCACGCGAAAGCCGGTGAAGAGTTTCGGCACCTGGGTGACGGCGAGGAAGTTGATCGTCTGCGGGAAGTTGTAGCCGGCCGGGTCTTTCCAGGGGCCGTAGACGAGATAACTCAGCACCATCTCGGCCACGTAGACCAGCATCAGGCTCACCAGGATCTCGCTCGCATTGGCCTTGTCGCGCAGCAGTGCCACGATGCCGGCCCACAACATGCCGCCGAGCACCCCGGCGAGCAGGATGGCGAGCACGATCCAGCGGCTCGAATCTTTGTCGGCCATCATCGCCACGCCGCTGGCGGCAATGGCTCCCAGGATGAACTGCCCTTCGGCACCGATGTTCCAGACGTTGGAGCGAAAGCACACCGCCAGGCCCAGCGCGATCAGCATCAGCGGCGTGGCTTTCATCGCCAGCTCGGTCAGCGCGTACCAGCTTTTCACCGGCTCGACGAAGAAGGCTTGCAGGCCGCGCAACGGGTCTTTGCCGAGCACCATGAACAAGATCACGCCGACCACCACCGTGATGGCCAGCGCCAGCAGCGGCGAGGCCACCGACATCACCCGGCTCGGCGCGGGCCGAGCTTCAAGCTTGAGCATGTGTCACCTCGTCGGCCTTGTTCTTGTCCATGCTTTTGTCCCACAGGCCCGACATCCACTCGCCGATCTGCGCGACGCTGGCCTCGCGGGTGGCGATGCTGGGCGACATGCGGCCTTGGGCGATGACCAGCAGCCGGTCGCTGAACTCGAACAGTTCTTCCAGCTCCTCGCTGACCACCAGCAGCGCGCAACCGGCATCACGCAGCGCCAGCAACGCGCCGCGGATCTGCGCCGCTGCGCCCACGTCCACACCCCAGGTGG
>JBBRFR010000108.1:0-10849 GCA_038241485.1 Burkholderiales bacterium | reverse complement strand
GGCCCTGCTCGGCGCCGTGCTGCTGGGGGCACGCCTGCTTGATGCCCTGGTCGACCCGTTCATCGGCCGCTGGGCCGACGCCCTGCTCGACACGTCGGTCGACAAAGCCTGGGCCGTGATGGCCCTGGCCGCCGTGGTGCTGGCGCTCGGGTTTCGCGGTCTTTTCTTTCCGCCGGTGGCGCCGGGCGACACCACCAATTTGCTGATCTGGTGTGCGGCGCTGCTCGCCGTCACCTACCTGAGTTTCAGCGTCATCACGGTGATCCACCAGGCCTGGGGCGCCCGTTTGGGCGGCGACGAAGCGCAACGCGCCCGCATCGTGGCCTGGCGCGAGGGCCTGGCGCTGTGCGGCGTGTTGGTCGCCAGCGTGTTGCCGTCGGTAGCGGGCCTGGGGGTCACAACGCTCGCCTTCGCGCTCACGCTGGTGGTGGGTGTGCTCATGCTGCGCCGCGCGCCGCAGCCGCGTGTGCCGCTTCATGTCACGCTGCCCTCGCTGCGCCTGCCCTTGCAGACGCCGGCCTTTCGCCGCCTGCTCGCCATCTACCTGCTCAATGGCATTGCGAGCGCGGTGCCGGCCACGCTGGTGCTGTTTTTCATCCGCGACCGGCTGCAGGCACCAAACTTTGAGCCGCTGTTTCTCGCCAGCTATTTCGCAGCGGCAGCGCTGTCGATCCCGGTGTGGGTGCGCGTGGTCGGACGCTTCGGCCTGGCGCGCAGCTGGCTCGCGGGCATGTTGCTCGCGATCGCCGTGTTCGCCTGGGCCGCCGTGCTGGGTGCGGGTGATGTGGCGGCATTCACGCTGGTGTGTGTGTTGAGCGGTGTGGCACTCGGTGCCGACCTGAGCTTGCCGGCCGCACTGCTTGCCGGTGTGATTCAAAGCGCAGGCCATGGCTGCCGCGCCGAGGGTGCGTACTTCGGCTGGTGGAACTTCGCGACCAAGCTCAACCTTGCGCTCGCCGCGGGCGTGGCCTTGCCGGCGCTGCAGTGGTTTGGCTACGCCCCGGGCAGCCAGAGCGTGCAAGCACTGAGCGCACTGACCATCGCCTACTGCGTCTTGCCCTGTGTGCTCAAGCTCGGCGCCGCCGGCTTGTTGTGGGCTCAATGGATCAAGGGAACACCATGAAAAAACTGCTTTGCGCCGTCGCCATCGCCCTCACGCTGGGGGCCTGCGCCTCGCCCACCCCGGCCGACTACGCGGCTGAAAAGCCGGTGCTCGATCTGCAGCGCTACTTCAATGGCGACATCACCGCGCACGGCATCTTCACCGACCGGCAGGGCTTGGTGGTGCGGCGTTTCACTGTGCTGATGAAGTGCCAGTGGACGGGCGACGAAGGAGTGCTCGACGAAGCCTTCACCTACAGCGACGGCAAGACCGATCGCCGCATCTGGAAGCTCAAGAAGCTGCCCGGCGGCAAATACACCGGCACCGCCGGCGACGTGGTCGGCGTGGCGCAGGGCCAGGCATCGGGCAACGCGTTCCAGTGGGCTTACACCCTCAAACTGCCCGTCGGCGACAAGGTCTACGAGGTGCAGTTCGACGATTGGATGTACCTGATCGACGAGCGCGTGATGCTCAACAAGGCGGTGATGAGCAAGTTCGGCATTCGCCTGGGCGAAGTCACGCTGTCTTTCCAGAAGAACTGACATGAAGCCCCCACGCTCACTTCGTTCGCTGCCCCCCAAGGGGGCGCGCCAGCACCTTCGGACGGCCGGGCGGTACTGACATGTCACTCAACCCCCGCATCACCGACTGGAAGGGCCAGGTCGTCTGGCTGGTCGGCGCCTCGACCGGCATCGGCCGCGCCACCGCCTCGCTCTTGCACCAACGGGGCGCGCAAGTGGTGGTGTCGGCGCGCAACGCCGCCGCACTTCAGGCCTTTGAGGCGGCCCACCCCGGCAGCCTGGGCCTGGTGCTCGACGCCACCGACCGCGCCGCCTTTGCGCGCGCCGCGCAGCTGATCGTGGCGAAGTTCGGCCGCATCGACCTCGCGCTCTACTGCGCGGGTTACTACAAGGCCATGCGCGCCACCCAGTTCGACCTCGACGAAGCGCTGCGCCATCAAGAAGTGAACTATGTCGGTGCCTTGCACATGCTCGACGCGGTGCTGCCGGTGCTGCTGCGGCAAAAAGCGGGGCACGTGAGCCTGGTCTCCAGCGTGGCCGGCTACCGCGGCTTGCCCAATTCGCTGGCCTATGGGCCGACCAAGGCGGCGCTGATCAACCTCGCGCAAACTCTGTACATGGATCTGCACCCCCAAGGCATCGGCGTGTCGGTGATCAACCCTGGTTTCGTGGAAACACCGCTGACGGCGCAGAACGAATTTGCGATGCCCGCGCTGCTGACGCCTGAGCAGGCAGCGCAAGAGATGCTCAAGGGCTGGACACAGGGCAAGTTCGAGATCCACTTCCCCAAACGATTCACGCTGTGGCTGAAGGCATTGACGCACTTGAGCGACGGCCTGTACTTCCGCGCGATCCGGCGGAGCACCGGCCTGTGACGGCGCCGCGTTGTACCGACCCGCGCGTGGCGCGCATCGTCTCGCTCTTCGAGCAGCTCAAGCCGGCTGACATCGACCGGCTCGGTGAGTTTTATGCCAAAGATGCGCGTTTCAAAGACCCGTTCAACGAGGTGCTGGGCCTGGTTGCGGTGCAGGGCGTGTTTCGCCACATGTACCAGTCGCTGCACGAGCCGCGCTTCGTGGTGCGCGACATCATCGTGCAAGGCGACCAGTGTTTTCTGAGCTGGGACTTTCTGTTTCGCTTCAAGCGATTCAACAGCAAGCTGCAGACCGTGCGGGGCGGCTCGCAGTTGCAGCTCGACCCCATCGGCCTCATCACGCTGCACCGTGACTACTGGGACGCGGCCGAAGAGCTGTACGAAAAGCTGCCGGTGATCGGCAGCCTGATGCGCTGGCTCAGAAGGCGCGCCAACAGCTGAACGCACCACGGGCAGGGCCGGCCTGCGGTGAAGGCCTACTTGAGCCAGCCCTTGCGGTGGAAGTACCAGAAGGGCGAAATGATGCTGATGAACATCAGGCCGAGGGCCAGCGGGTAGCCGAAGCGCCACTCGAGCTCAGGCATGGCCCTGAAGTTCATGCCGTAGATGCTGGCGATCAGCGTCGGCGGCAGCAAGGCGACGCTCGCCACCGAGAAGATCTTGATGATCTTGTTCTGGTTGATGTTGATGAAACCCACCGTCGCATCAAGCAAGAAGTTGATCTTGTCAAACAAGAAGGCGGTGTGGCTGTCTAGCGAATCGATGTCGCGCAAGATCTGCCGTGCCTCTTCGAACTGCTCGGCATTGAGCATGCGGCTGCGCATCATGAAGCTGACCGCACGGCGTGTGTCCATCACGTTGCGGCGGATGCGGCCGTTCAAGTCTTCTTCGCGTGCAATCGCCGCCAGCGCCTGGCCAGCGGCCTGGTCGTTGATCTCTTGTTTGAGCACGCGTGCGCTCACCTTTTCGAGGTTGTCGTAAATACCTTCCAGCGCGTCGGCGCTGTACTCGGCGTCGGCGTCATACAGCTTGAGCAGCACGTCTTTGGCATCTTCGATCAGCGCCGGAGTGCGCCGCGCGCGCAGCCGCAACAGGCGAAACACCGGCAGGTCTTCGCCGTGGATGGAGAACAGCACCTTGTTGAAGAGGATGAAAGCCACACGCACGTTGCGCGGCGTTTCATCGTCGTCGATCAGAAAGTCGGAGCGGATGTGCAGCTCGCCGTTGTCTTCTTCGTAGAAACGGGCCGACTCTTCCAGGTCGTCATCGACCACGTCTTCGGGGATGCTGACGCCGAAGTGTTGCGCGATCCAGCTTTTTTCTTCAGGCGTGGGCGACTCCAGGTCGACCCACACCGGGTGCACGTTGGCCAGTGCGCCGGGGCTTTCGATTTCTTCTTGAAACAGCCGGCCATTGGCCAGCGTGAACACATTCAGCATGCAGGGGCGCTCCGACGGGGCCTGGAAGGGAGGGAAGGGCTAACGTGAGAACCGCCTCGCCCCGGGCCCGCAAGCGCATCAGCGCCGCAAAGCTGTGTCAGAGCGGACGGTCACCGAGGGTGACTGCTGTCCATATGCGTGAATCGCACTCCGTGAATGAAACCGCCGAATTATCACACCCGCTTGCGAGGGTGGGCAAGCCGTGGCCAGCCGCGAGGATAGGGATCCGCAGGGGAGCGGCACGATGCAAAACACACTCACACAGTTGATCCAACAGGTGGGCGCGGGCGACGAGGGCGCACGAGATCGGCGAGGCCCTGGGCGTGACCGAGCGCACCGTGCGGCGCGACTGGGACAAGGCGCGCTTGTTGTTGATGACGGCGCTGGCATCGTGATGCGCAGGCCGTGTCCGGTTTGCACGCACCACTGCGTCCGTGAGGCCATGACGGCACCCCACCCATGACATTGAGCGTCGCCAACCTGTCGACCTTGAGCCGCCTGCTCGACGAAGCCTTTGACCTCGACCCCCACAGCGCGAGGCCTGGCTCGCCGCGCTGCCCGCGGTGCATCACGCCCTGCGGCCTCGGCTGCGCGAGATGCTCGGTGCGCAGGGGTCGCAACGCCACAGCGACTTTCTGGCACGCCGCACCCGGCGACGAACACCTGACGAAAGCGCAGGGCCGCATGCTGACGCCGCACTACGCGTCACCCGAGCAACTGCGCGGCGAAACGATCACGGTGGCCACCGATGTCTACTCGCTCAGCGTGCTGCTCTACGAGTTGCTGGCGGGTTGCCTGCCGCATGTCACCGAAAACAAAAGCATGGCCGCGCTGGAAGAAGCCATGTTGGAAGGCGAGGCGCCGCCGGCCAGCAGCCGCGCACAGACCAAGGAAGCCGCCAAGGCGCTGCGCGGTGAGCTTGATGCCATCTTGGCCAAGGCACTCAAGTGCGATCCGTCTCAGCGTTATGCCACCCGGCCGACGCACTGGCCGACGACATCGAGCGCCACCTGAAGGGCGAGCGGGTGCTGGCCCAGCCCGACCGCCTGGGCTACCGGCTGCGCAAGGCGCTGCGCCGGCATCGGCTGGCCTTTGCCGGCGCGGGCGCCATTGCCTTGGCCGTGATCGGTGGTGCAGGCGTGTCGCTAGTTCAAGCCCAACGCGCCAACGACGAGGCCGAACGAGCACGCGTGGTGAAAGGCCCCTCGAGGCCGCCGCCAACGGGGTTGGCGACCGCGACCTCGATTCGCCCCGCGGCATCGCCGGTCGGGAGTGGGTGGCGATCGTGCTGCTGGTGCTCGCCGAGTTGTTCGTGACCATGGCGGCCCGCCAACCGTGAACAAACCGACGCTCTCTTGATGCGCAACAAGCGCTTGCCTGAACACACCTGCTGGCGGTGTTGTCACCCGCTTGTCACACTACCCTTTCAGGCGCACACTGATTTCAACGAACCCCCGGTTCCACCCCTCTTCCCCTCCCCTCCTCGCTTCTCCCGCTTCCCCCACCCCCTGCGAAAGGAGTCCTCATGAATTTGACGATCAGCGGCCATCACCTCGAAGTGACACCGGCCTTGCGTGAGTACGTGCTTACCAAGCTAGATCGCGTCACTCGTCATTTCGACCAAGTTGTGGACATCAACGTGCTGCTGTCGGTAGAGAAGCTGAAGGAAAAGGAACGAAGGCAGAAAGCCGAAGTCACCCTGCACGTGAAGGGCAAAGACATCTTCGTGGAGAACTCACACGAAGACCTCTACGCCGCCATCGACCAACTGATGGACAAGCTGGATCGGCAAGTTTGTCGCCACAAAGACAAACTGCAAGACCACCACCATGTGGCAGCCAAGCGCCTCGACGCAACGCTCTGAGCGCGGGCTGCCTGTCGGTGCACAAAGCGGCCTGCGGGCCGCTTTTTTCACGCCAGGCGCGACAGCATCTTCAAATGCGGGGCTGTATCCGTTGCTGGGACACAGCAGCACGTGCACAATTCCTCGCAGAGCCCGAGCACAGGTCTAGCCCGGGCGCAAGGTGCGTTTTTATAATTCCACCCTCATTCACCAGTCAGACCATGCCTCACCGAGGCCAGAGCGTGACCTGCAGATGAACCGACTTTCCGCCATCCTGCCCCTCACCAACGTACTCGTTGATGTCGAGGCCACCAGCAAAAAGCGCGCATTCGAGCACGCTGGTCTGGTGTTTGAAAACCAGCACGCGATTGCGCGCGCGACGGTCACCGACAACCTCTTTGCCCGCGAACGCCTGGGCTCCACCGGCCTCGGTCATGGCGTAGCCATCCCGCACGGCCGCATCAAGGGCCTGAAAAACCCACTGGCCGCGGTGGTGCGTGTGCTGCAGCCCATTCCGTTTGACGCACCCGACGACGAGTCGGTCAGCCTGCTGATCTTTTTGTTGGTGCCCGAGGCGGCGACGCAGCGGCACCTGGAAATCCTCTCCGAGATCGCCGAGAGGCTCAGCGACCGTGAGCTGCGTGAGCGCCTCAAGACGGAAAGCAGCGCCGCCAAGGTGCACGAACTCATCTCCAACTGGGAACCGTTGAAGTCGGTCGCATGAAAGCTGCGATCACCGCAGCGGGCCGAGCGCCGGGCCGCTCCCAAGCCGGCCCGCGTTCCCTCGGGGGACGGCCCGACGTATCCGTCGGGCCAGGGGCTCCATGAAGCCCACAGTCATCAGCGCGGAAGCGCTGTTCGAAGAACACCGCCCCGCCCTGCGCTGGGAATGGGTCGCAGGGCACGCCCACCCCGAGCGTCGTTTTGATGAAGCCGCCGTGCGCAACGCGCAGTCGGCCGCCGACCTGGTGGGCTATCTCAACTACATCCACCCTTACCGCGTGCAGATCGTGGGCCGGCGTGAGGTGGCCTACCTGCAAGACTCGTCGCCTGAAGACCAGGAGCGCCGCATCCAGCGCATCGTGACACTGGAGCCGCCGGTGGTCATCGTCGCCGACAACCAGACGCCGCCCGACAAGCTGGTGGCCTTGTGCGACCGTGCTGACATTCCGCTCTTCGTGACCGACGGCTCGGCCGGCCACGTGATCGACGTGGTGCGCGGCTACCTGGCTCAGCTGTTTGCCGAGCGCACCACCCGCCACGGGGTGTTCATGGACATCCTTGGCGTGGGCGTGCTGCTCACCGGCGAATCGGGCCTGGGCAAATGCGAACTCGGGCTCGAACTCATCTCGCGCGGCCACGGCCTGGTGGCCGACGACGCGGTCGACCTGTACCGCATCTCACAAACCGCTATCGAAGGCCGCTGCCCCGAGTTGCTGATGAACCTGCTGGAAGTGCGCGGCATCGGCCTGCTCGACATCAAGTCGATCTTTGGCGAAACGGCGGTGCGTCGCAAGATGCGGCTCAAGCTGATCGTGCACCTGGTGCGCAAAGAAACGCTGGAGCGCGATTTCGAGCGCCTGCCCTATGAGCCACTGAACGAAGACGTGCTCAGCATCCCGGTGCGCAAAGTGGTGATCGCGGTCGACGCCGGCCGCAACCTCGCCGTGCTGGTTGAAGCCGCCGTGCGCAACACCATTCTTCAGTTGCGCGGCATCGATACCTACCGCGAGTTCATCGAGCGGCACCAGAAAGCGATGCAAAAACCCGAGTAGCCAGGCGGTTACTTCGACTTGTGTTCGCAGTTTTTCTTGGTGCAGACCGCGTACAGCGACAACGCGTGATCCTGCAGCTCGAAGCCCCGCGCGTGCGCCACAGCGTTTTGCCGCTTCTCGATCTCGGGGTCGTAGAACTCCTCGACACGCCCGCAGTCAATGCACACCAGGTGGTCGTGGTGCTTGCCTTCGTTGAGCTCAAACATCGCCTTGCCCGACTCGAAGTGGTTGCGCGACAAGATGCCCGCCTGCTCAAACTGCATCAGCACGCGGTAGACAGTGGCCAGGCCAATGTCGGCGCCTTCGGTGAGCAAGGCCTTGAACACGTCTTCAGCCGTCATGTGGCGCTGGCTGGCGTGTTGAAACACGTCGAGGATCTTGATGCGTGGCAGCGTGGCCTTCAGGCCACTGCTCTTCAGGTCATCGGCGTTGGACATGGCAGGGGTTCTCGGCATGGTGCGCGGCGGTCGGGCTGGGGGGTCAGCCGCTAGAATCGTTGGATCATATCGAGGTTGGCGCGCAGCAGCGCGCGCTCTCACACCACCATGCGCTTCTCTCTTTCGTGTTCTGCCGGCCTGTTTGCCGCCACCCTGTTGAGCGCCTGCAGCTCGCTGCAATCGAGCGACAACTTTCTCGGCTTCATCACGCCCTATCGCGTGGAGGTGGTGCAAGGCAATGTGCTGACCAAAGAGCAGGTCGCGCTGGTCAAGCCCGGCCAGACACGCGCCCAGGTGCGCGACGTGCTCGGCTCGCCTTTGCTCACCGACACCTTCCACGCCGACCGCTGGGATTACGTTTTCACCATTCGCCGCCAAGGCGCCGAGCCGCAGCAGCGCAAGGTGCTGGTGCTGTTCGAGGGCGATAAGCTCAAGAGCATCAGCGCACAAGACCTGCCGTCTGAGCGCGATTTTGTGGCGTCGATCGACACCGCCAAGAGCCGCGGCAAGGCGCCACCCCTGGTGCTGACGCCCGAACAAATCAAGGCGTTGCCGGTGCCTCCCAAGCCGGAGCCAGCCGCGTCGGCCCCCGAGGGCCCGCAACGCAGTTACCCGCCGCTGGAGCCGCTCTCGTGAGTGAGTCGATCCGTGTCGCCGTGGCGGGCGCCTCGGGCCGCATGGGCCACATGCTGATCGAAGCGGTGACCACGTCTGACGACTGTGTGCTGGCCGGCGCGCTCGACATCACCGGCAGCCCCGCGCTCGGCCAAGATGCGGCTGCCTTTCTCGGCCGCACGAGTGGCGTGCACATCAGCGCCGACCTGAAGAGCGGCCTGGCCAATGCCCAGGTGCTGATCGACTTCACCCGCCCCGAGGGCACCATGGCCCACCTGGCCGCGTGCCGCGAGCTGGGGGTGAAACTGGTGATCGGCACCACCGGCTTCAGCGAAGCCCAAAAGCAAGAGATCGCCGCGCAGGCGCAGCACACGGCCATCGTGATGGCGCCCAACATGAGCGTGGGCGTGAACGTGGTGATGCGC
This sequence comes from Burkholderiales bacterium, assembly GCA_038241485.1. GTDB lineage: Bacteria > Pseudomonadota > Gammaproteobacteria > Burkholderiales > Burkholderiaceae_C > Rhizobacter. Next base: position 1,818 of record JBBRFR010000108.1, on the reverse strand, counting down.
CTGCTCGAAGTGGCGGCGCGTGCACTGAACCAGGGGTATGACGTCGAGGTGATCGAAGCTCACCATCGGCACAAGGTCGATGCGCCGAGCGGCACCGCACTCGCAATGGGCGAGGTGGTGGCGAAGGCATTGGGCCGCGACCTGAAAGAGTGTGCCGTGTATGGCCGCGAAGGTGTCACCGGCGCGCGCGACCCGTCGACCATCGGCTTCGCCACCATCCGTGGTGGCAGTGTGATTGGCGACCACACCGTGCTCTTTGCCGGCCTGGCCGAGCGCATTGAGATCACGCACAAGAGTGACAGCCGCGCAGGTTACGCCCAGGGCAGCTTGCGCGCAGCGCGTTTCCTGAGCGGCCGCACCACGGGCCTCTTCAACATGAACGACGTGCTGGGTTTGAGCTGACAGCATGAACGGTTTCGTCCAGTTTTGGCAGCAGGGCGATGCGATCACGCGCGGCGTGGCGGCCTTGCTTTTGCTCATGTCCATCAGCGCATGGGTGCTGATCTTCTGGAAGGGCTGGCTGCTCGGCCGTGTGCGCAGCGACATGGCGCGCGCCGTGCCGGCCTTCTGGTCCGCACCCACACTCGCCGGCGGCCGCGACCAGCTCGCAGCCTTTGACCGCGAAGGGGTGTTGCGCCCCTTGCTGGCCGCTGCCACCGCCGAGCCCACCGGCGGCACGCTGGAAACACGCGGCCATCTCACTTCGCAACTCACACGCCGCCTGCGCGATGCGCTGCACCGCGTGCTGACCCAGCTGCAGTTTGGCCAGGTGGTGTTGGCCTCGATCGGCAGCACCGCGCCCTTCATTGGCCTGTTCGGCACGGTCTGGGGCATCTACCACGCGCTGCTCAGCATCTCGGCCGCCGGCAGCATCACCATCGACCGCGTTTCGGGCCCAGTGGGAGAAGCGCTGGTGATGACGGCCGCGGGCCTGGCGGTGGCAATTCCCGCCGTGCTGGCCTACAACATCTTCAACAAGCGTGTGGCCGTCTGCGAGGCCGAGCTGGAAGGTTTTGCACACGACCTGCGCGAGATGCTGGTCGACGACCACGGCGCCCAGCCCGCCAGCTGACATGGCCTTCGGTCGTCTTGAACGCAGCTCGGCGCCGCCGCCGATGAGCGACATCAACATGACGCCGCTGATTGACGTGATGCTGGTGTTGTTGGTCATCTTCATGATCACCGCGCCGCTGATGAGCGCCAGCCTGAAACTCGACCTGCCGCAGACCGAAGCCGCCGCCGCGAGCGACATGCCCGACTTCGTCGCCGTGGCCATCGACCCGAAGGGCCAGCTCTACCTCGGTGAGCAGCCGGTGGCGCTCAGCGTGTTCGCCGAGCGCATGAGCCAGGCCGCGAAGAAAAACCCGCAGACCGAAGTGCAGCTGCGTGCCGACAAGAGCGTGCCCTACGGGCGTGTGGCCGAGCTGATCGGCCTGGTGCAAAAGGCCGGCCTGAGCCGCATCGGCTTCGTCACCGAACCGCTGGCCGAGAGCAAGCCCTAGTGCAGTGGTGCACTCTTGACGAGACATATGGCTGCACACTTCCGTTCGCACTGAGGTATCGAAGGGCAGCGCAGTGCTCCATCGCTGCCCTTCGATACCTCAGTGCGAACGGGGAGTGTGGCCCCGCGTTTGGGCGTCAAAGTCATTAGCTCCGAGTAGCGTCGAACACTGCACTAGGCTGTTCGTGGATTCAAGCCGTGGGATCGGGTAGGTGTGCCCATGCGAGCCGCGTTCACTCTTCCCATCGAAGGCGGCGAGCGCCTCTCGCGGGTCAACAGGGCCAGCCCGGCAGGGTGCTGCGCCGGCCATTCATGAT
>JBBRFR010000107.1:0-10870 GCA_038241485.1 Burkholderiales bacterium | reverse complement strand
AGCAGGTCATCGGGGCGGGTGTTCTTGAAATAACCGCGGCCCGAGCGGCCGATGGGCGTGCGGGTGGCCGCGACGATGTACGCGTCTTGAACTTGTTTGCTCATGTTCGTTCTCCTGTTGGGAGTGATTCAATCTTGATCGGAGGCACCGCTGGCTTAGCGAGCGGACTCAGGGCTAGGCGCGGGCGCCCGCAAACAACCGGAACGACCTTCTTGGTCGTGAGGATTGTTTACGGGCTGCAACGACGCCATGAGTTCGCGCAGTAGCCGGCTCAGTTGCGAACCGGCTTGCCGGTGGACAACATGCCCATGACTCGCTCTTGCGTTTTGGGGTGCTCGAGCAAGCCGCAGAAGTGCTTGCGCTCGAGCGACATCAGGTACTCCTCGTTGACCAAGGAGCCGGCATCAACATCACCGCCACACACCACGTCGGCGATCAGTGCGCCGATGTAGAAATCGTGGGCGCTGATGAAACCACCGTCACGCATGTTCACGAGCTGGGCCTTGATGGTGGCGATGGCGTTGCGGCCGGCCACCGGGAACAGGCTCTTGGCCGGCGCGCGGTAGCCGCTTTCGAACATGGCCTTGGCCTGTTGAATGGCGACGTAGAGCAGCTCGTCTTTGTGGGGCACGATCACGTCGCTCCACAGCAGGTAGCCGAGTCGGCGGCTGTCGATCGCGCTGGTGCCCACCTTGGCCGTGGCCGCGGCGGTGAAGCCTTCGGTCGCGAACTTCATGATGTCAGCGTTGGCATTCGCGGCCGACGCCATTTCGGCGGCGCGGCGGGCGACGTAGGTCAGGCCACCACCGCCGGGAATCAGGCCTACGCCCACTTCCACCAGGCCCATGTAGCTCTCCATGGCGGCCACACGCTTGGCCGAGTAGACGGCCAGCTCGGCGCCACCACCGAGAGCAATGCCGCGAATGGCCGAGATCACTGGCACCTGGGCATAACGAATGCGCAGCATGGTGTCTTGCAGTTGCTTCTCAACCGGGGCAATGCCCTTGGCACCGCTCTTCATGAAGACAGGCATCAGCGCTTCGAGGTTGGCACCGGCCGAGAACACGTCATCGGGCGACCAGATCACCAGGCCCTTGTATTTTTCTTCAGCGATATCGACGGCCTTGCTCAGGCCTTCGATCACCAGCGGGCTGATCAGGTGCAGCTTGGCGGTGATGCTGGCGATGAGCACCTCGCCGTCGAGCGTCCAGACACGCACTTCGTCGTTCTTGAACTCTTGCGTGCCGGCCTTGAGCGGGTCGGCGGCACCGGCGCCGAACAAAGTCTCGGGGAAGTACTGGCGCTCGTACACCGGCAGCGTGCTGCGCGGAAGGTACTTGTTTTGCGAGGCGCTCCACGAGCCTTCAGCGGTGTGAACACCCTCGCGGCCATCGAACACCCACGCAGGCAGCGGTGCCTTGGAGAGCGCCTTGCCGGCGTCGATGTCGGCCTTGACCCACTCGGCCACTTGTTTCCAGCCGGCTTGTTGCCACAGCTCGAACGGCCCCTGGTTCATGCCAAAGCCCCAACGCAGCGCGAAGTCGATCTCGCGCGCCGAGTCGGCCACGGCGGCCAAGTGCACGGCAGCGTAGTGGAAGCCGTTGCGCAGAATGGCCCACAGGAACTGCGCCTGAGGGTTGGTCGATTCGCGCAGCAGCTTCAGGCGCTCGGCCGGGGCCTTCTTGAGCATGCGTGCGACGATCTCGTCGGCCTTGCCACCGGCGGGCACGTAGTCTTGTTTGGCGGGGTCGAGGCGCAGGATGTCTTTGCCCACCTTCTTGTAGAAACCACCACCACTCTTCTGGCCCAGCGCGCCCTTGGCGATCAGGCCCGACACCGCTGCCGGCGTGGCATAGGCGGGGTAGAAGGGGTCGTCTTGCAGGTTGTCTTGCAGCGTCTTGATGACGTGGGCCATGGTGTCCAGGCCCACCACGTCGGCGGTGCGGAAGGTGCCGCTCGATGCGCGGCCGAGTTTCTTGCCGGTGAGGTCGTCGACCACGTCATAGCTCAGGCCATAGGTCTCGGCCTCTTTCATCGTCGACAGCATGCTGGCAATGCCGACACGGTTGGCGATGAAGTTGGGCGTGTCTTTCGCGCGCACCACGCCCTTGCCGAGCGCGGTGGTGACAAAGCTTTCCAGCTGGTCAAGGATCTCGGGGCGTGTGCCCGGTGTCGGGATCAGCTCCACCAGCGTCATGTAGCGCGGCGGGTTGAAGAAATGGATGCCACAGAAACGCGGCTTGATCGCTTCGGGCAGCACGTCGGCCAGCTTGGTGATCGACAGGCCCGAGGTGTTGCTCGCCACGATGGCGTGCGGTGCAATGAAAGGCGCGATCTTGGTGTACAGATCAAGCTTCCAGTCCATGCGCTCGGCGATGGCTTCGATGATCAGGTCGCAGCCCAAGAGCAGCTCGCTGTGCTCTTCGTAGTTGGCTTGCTGGATCAGGCTTGCGTCTTCGGGAATGCCCAAAGGCGCGGGGCTCAGCTTCTTCAGGCCTTCGACAGCCTTGGTGACGATGCCGTTCTTCGGGCCTTCTTTGGCAGGCAGATCGAACAGGATCACGGGGACTTTGACGTTGACCAGGTGCGCGGCGATCTGCGCACCCATCACGCCGGCGCCGAGCACGGCGACCTTGCGAACATTAAATCGGCTCATTGTTTCTTCTCCTAGGAATTTTTAGAACGTCACTCGGCTCTGTGCCAGGTTTGGGAGCGGCCCAACATCGGAGCCCCGATGTAACCGCGTACCTCCAGCTTCTTGCCGTCTTCGCTGGGCTTGAGCCGCAACTTGTAGGTCTTGCCGTTGCCGGGGTCGAGGATGGCGCCGCCATCCCATAGACCATCGGTCTCGGCGTTCTTCTTCACGCCGTGGATGATGGTCATGCCCACGATGGGCTTGTCCTTGCGGTCGTCAGTGCACTGGTCGCACACCTCGTTTTGCTTGACATCGGGGCCGAGCAGCTTTTCTATGCGGCCGGTGAAAACACCTCCCGCCTCGGTGATGCGAACCAGCGACTTCTCGCCCTTGGTCGAGTCGTCGATGGTCTTCCACAGCCCGGCCGGTGTCGGCTGGGCCAGGGCAGTGGTCATGGCGAAGGTGGCGCCGAGCGCCATCAGCAGTCGTTTCATCGTCTCTCCTGGCTTCTTGGTTTCGAGGGCGGCGTCAGCTTAGAACAAAGCTTCTTCCATCTCCATCAGCGGCGCCAAGCCCGCACGCGCGGTGCGGATCAGCGAGGCGGTCTCGGGCAACAGCTTGGCGAAGTAAAAGCGCGCGGTGGCGAGCTTGGCTTTGTAGAAGGGGTCGCCTGAGCCTTGTTTTTCCAACGCGACCTTGGCCATGCGGGCCCAGAAGTAGGCAAACACCAGGTGGCCGGCCACACGCAGGTAGTCGACCGCCGCAGCGCCCACTTCGTCTTGGTTGCTAAACGCCTTCATGCCCAGCTCGGTGGTCAGCTTGGTGACCTTTTCGCCGAGGTCGGCGAGCGGGTTGATGAACTCCTGCATCGCCTCGTTGGTGCCTTCATCTTCGACGAAGTCCTGCACGATCTTGCCGAACTTCTTCAGCTTGGCGCCGTTGTCACCCAGCACCTTGCGGCCCAGCAGGTCGAGCGACTGGATGGTGTTGGTGCCTTCGTAGATCATGTTGATGCGGGCGTCGCGCACGTACTGCTCCATGCCCCATTCCTTGATGAAGCCGTGGCCGCCAAAAACTTGCATGCAATGCGAGGTGGCGATCCAGCCGTTGTCGGTCAGGAAGGCCTTGATGATGGGCGTGATCAGGGCGACCAGGTCGCCACATTCCTTGCGCACGTCTTCGTCCTCGCTGCCAAGTTCCTTGTCGAGTTGCAGCGTGGTCCACATGGCCAGCGCGCGGCCACCTTCGGCGTAAGCGCGGGCGGTGAGCAGCATCTTGCGCACATCGGGGTGCACGATGATTGGGTCGGCCGGCTTGTCCGGCACCTTCACACCGGAGAGTGAGCGCATCTGGATGCGGTCTTTGGCGTAGGCCACGGCGTTTTGATACGCAACTTCGGTCAGGCCCAGCGACTGCATGCCCACACCCAGGCGGGCGGCGTTCATCATGACGAACATCGCCGCCATGCCCTTGTTCGGCTCGCCGACCAGCGTGCCGACTGCGTTCTCAAGCACCAGCTGCGCAGTGGCGTTGCCGTGGATGCCCATCTTGTGCTCCAGGCCGGCGCAGAAGATGCCGTTGCGCTCGCCCAAACCACCGTCGGCCGTGACCAGGAACTTGGGCACGACGAAGAGCGAGATCCCCTTGGAGCCGGCCGGTGCGTCCGGCAGGCGCGCCAGCACCAGGTGGACGATGTTCTCGGCCATGTCGTGTTCGCCGGCCGAGATGAAGATCTTGGCGCCGTTGATTTTGTAGGTGCCGTCGCCCACCGGCTCGGCCTTGGTGCGCAACAGGCCGAGGTCGGTGCCACAGTGCGGCTCGGTCAGGCACATGGTGCCCGTCCACACACCGCTGGTCAGCTTGGGCAGGAAGGTCTTCTTCTGCTCATCGGTGCCATGGGCATGCAGCGCTTCATACGCACCGTGCGACAGGCCGGGGTACATGGTCCAGGCCTGGTTGGCCGAATTCAGCATTTCGTAGAAACATTGGTTCACCACGCTGGGCAGGCCTTGGCCGCCAAAAGCCGGGTCGCAGCCCAGTGCAGGCCAGCCGGCTTCGACGTACTGCGCATAGGCTTCCTTGAAGCCCTTGGGCGCCGTGACTTCGTGCGTGCTCTTGTTGAGCGTGCAACCCTCTTCGTCGCCACTCTGGTTGATCGGGAAGATCACCTGCGACGCAAACTTGCCACCTTCTTCCAGAATGGCGTTGATGGTGTCGGCGTCGATGTCGGCATGGGCCGGCAGCGCCTTCAGCTCCTCGACCACGTTGAGCACTTCGTGCATCAGGAATTGCATGTCACGCAACGGAGGGGTGTACTGGGCCATCGTGGACTCCTTGAATGTTGGAATGGAAACTGGGTGAACGGGTTATCGGCGCACAGCGCGCGGGGCTTGACGGGGCGCGGGGGTTGCCGCCTCGCCCTGCGTCGCGTAGTAAGCGACGACACGCTCGAAGCCGTTGCGCGCCCGATCGAGCACGCCGGGCAGGCGCAAGAAGCGTGCGTCGTGGTGCACCGCAAGAATGTGGCCGTGGATCTCGAACAGCATCTGTAGAGGGTCGGTGTCTTCGCGCAACTGGCCTTCTTCGATCGACATGCGGATGGCGCGTTCCAACGCCAGGTGCCACGAGCGAACCATGGTGACCAGCGCATCGCGCACCAGGCCGGGCCGGTCATCGAACTCGACCGCGCCACTGATGTAGATGCAGCCCGAATCGACCTCGACCGACACGCGCTTGATCCAGCGCTCAAACAGCGCGCGCAAGCGCGGCAGGCCACGCGCTTCGCGCAGCGCCGGGAAGAACACCTCTTCTTCGAACTTGGTGTGGTACTCGCGGATCACCGAGATCTGCAACTCTTCACGCGAGCCGAAGTGGGCAAAAACACCCGACTTGCTCATGCGCATCACCTCGGCCAGCGCGCCGATCGACAGGCCTTCCAGCCCCATGTGAGAGGCCAGGCCCAACGCCGCTTCCAGAATGGCGGCGCGTGTCTGCTGGCCTTTTTGCATGTGCTTGGGGTTCTCGCGAACGGGCTTCTGAACAACACTCATGCGGTGGTTTGCGGCAAGGCAAATAAAACGAACGATCGTTCTATTCTTACCGAGTTTTGCCGGCGATGGGGCGTGTTTTCAGCCTCGTTTGTCACCTTTTTTCTAGGCGCGCACGCCTAGACGCCGAAGCGGTCAAGGGTTAACCCTCAACTTCCAACCACAAGGATGCCGCACATGAAGATCACGGTGGTGGGCCTGGGGGCCGTGGGCGGCTTGATCGCCGCACGTCTGGCGTTGGCGGGCCATGCGGTGAACGCCATCGCCCGCGGCGCCACCCTGAGCGCGGTTCGCGCAAACGGCTTACGGCTGCGCATGGGCGAGCAAGAGCAAGTGGCCCGCATCACCGTGGTGGACGACGCGCAGGCGCTCGGCCCGCAGGAGCTGGTGGTCGTTGCCCTCAAGGGCCAGGCGCTTCCTTCGATCGCCGCCACCCTGCGACCGTTGATCGGCGAGCACACGTTGGTGATGCCGGCGATGAACGGCGTGCCGTGGTGGTTCTTGCAAACCCCGGCCCTGCGCCAACGCCTCGCGCCCGATCTGTTGCAACTCACGAGCGTCGACCCGCAGGGCACGCTGGCCGCCGCCCTGCCCTTGGCGCAGGTGCTGGGCTGCGTGGTGCACCTCACCTGCTCACAGCCCGAGCCGGGTGTGGTGGTGCATGGTTTTGGCGAGCGTTTGATCATCGGCGAACCACTGAGCGACATCAGCGAACGGGTTGAGCGTGTGGCCCAGTTGTTCGCGAGTGCCGGATTCCAGGCCGAGCCGAGCGCCGACATCCGCCGCGACATCTGGTTCAAGCTGTGGGGCAACATGACGATGAACCCGGTGTCGGCGCTGACCGGCGCCACCGCCGAGCGCATCCTCGACGACCCGTTGGTGCGCGGCTTCATGCTGCACACCATGGCCGAAGCCGCCACCCTGGGCACGCAGCTGGGTTGCCCGATCCAGCAGTCGGGCGAAGAACGGCTCGGCGTTGCGCGCCAGCTCGGCGCGTTCAAAACCTCAATGCTGCAAGACAGCGAGGCCCACCGCTCGCTCGAGATCGACGCGCTGATTGGCGCGGTGCATGAGATCAGCACAAAGCTCGGGCTGGCCACTCCGCACATCGACGCCTTGTTCGGCCTCACACGCTTGATGGCGCAGACACGCGGGCTCTATCCGCTCAAGCTGTGATGCAGTGATGACAATGTGGCGCAATCGCTGCTGCGCACCGCGTCACTATTGAGCGAACAACGCGGAATGGATTACTCTCCGTACCAGGAGAATGATCCGTGGAAGTGCTGCAACTTGATGTTTCTGGCCGCCCGCAATCGTGGATCTCGGCCAAAGACGCGGCGATCCTGTACGCCAGTGATGGCGTAGCCTGGACGCTCGGCGACGCTTTTTACGTGCTGCGCGGTGGCATGCAGCGCCGCACCGGCTTGCAATCGCGCATCGAGGTGCACCCCATCATTGCGGTGCGCGGCGCCGTCCCCAGCCGCGCTTGGCGGCAAACGCCGGCGCTCTCCAACCCCAAACTTTTCAATCGCGACCGACTGGTTTGCGCTTACTGCGGCGGGCGTTTCCATGTCGACGATTTGACCCGCGAGCACATCGTGCCCACCTCGCGCGGCGGCCACGACAGCTGGATGAACTGCATCACCGCCTGCCGCGCCTGCAATGGCCACAAGGGCAACCGCATGCCTGAAGAGGCCAACATGTCGCTGCTGTACCTGCCCTATGTACCCAGCCTGCACGAAGACATGATCCTGCGCGGGCGCCGCATCCTGGCCGACCAGATGGAGTTCCTGTTGGCGAGCGTGCCGCGCCACAGCCGGTTGAGAATTTAGCCCCCAGTCGCTACGCTCCTGCCCCCGCGGGGCTGAGCCCGGACACATCTTGTCCTGAGGACTAGCCTGATCAGATCAGCGCTTCGAGTTCAGCTTCAACCTGTTCGGCGTTGACGAACTGAATGGCGTGCCAGCCGTGGGCACGCGCCATCTCGACATTCTTGGCCACGTCGTCGATGAACACGGTCTGCGCCGGGTCGATGCCGAAGCGTTCGATGGCCAAAGTGAAGATCGCGGGCTCGGGCTTGATCAGCTTGACGCGCGAAGAAAACACCCCATCGACAAACCGCGAAAAGAACGCGTGGGTGGTTTCCAGGTGCACCGCGTAGGGCTCGGGCATGTTGGACAAGAAGTACAGGTGATGGCCGCGGTCGTGCAAGCGGTACAGAAGGTCGACCGTGGCTTTCTGCACCTCCAGCTCACCCGGGACAGCATCGATCACCGCCTGCACCTCGCCCAACTCGAACCCCAGGCGCTGCGCAATCAAGGGTGCCAGCTCGGGTATCTCGATGGTGCCGCGGTCAAAACGGCCCCAGTCGCCCTGGTAGTTCTGAAAGAAGTCGAGCACCAGTTGCTGGGCCGCTGCCTCGTCCACCACACGGTGCGGCAGCGTGCGACGCAACAGCTCCGCCGGGCGCCACTGGAACACCACGCCACCGAAGTCAAAGACGATGTTTTTCATCGGCGCAAGCGTTGCATCAAGCCAGCGGTCGAGCCGTCGAGCCCTGCCATATCACCCGAACCCAGGCGCGGCAGCAAGTCGTTGCACAAAACCTTGCCCAGCTCCACACCCCATTGGTCGAAGCTGTTGATGCCCCACAGCGCGCCGCTCACGAACACACGGTGTTCATACATCGCGATCAGCGCGCCCAGACTGCGCGGCGTGAGTTCGTCCAGCAGCAGCGTGGTGCTGGGCCGGTTGCCAGGGAAGCTGCGGTGCCGCGCCACGGTCTGCGCGTCAAGCTGGGTTGACGCGGTGGGCGCCGCCTCGGCCAGCGCCTGCGCTGTGGTCTTGCCCAGCATCAGCGCCTGGCTCTGCGCCAGGCCATTCGCCAGCAACTTGGTGTGCAACTCGGGCAGGTCATGGGTAGGCCGCTTGACGAGGATGAACTCGACCGGGATCACCTCGGTGCCCTGGTGCAACATCTGGAAGTAGGCATGCTGGCCATTGGTGCCGGGCTCGCCCCACACCACCGGGCTGCTCGCAAAGGGCAGCGACTCGCCAGCGACGTCGACAGACTTGCCATTGCTTTCCATCTCCAGCTGCTGCATGTAAGCCGGCAGCCGCTTCAGGCCCTGGTGATACGGCGCGACGCTGCGGCTCGCAAAGCCGTGGAAGTTGCGGTACCAGATGTCGAGCAGGCCCAGCAGCACAGGCAGGTTTTGCGCCAGCGGCGCGTGCGCAAAGTGGCGGTCCATCGCGTGGGCACCCGCGAGCAACGCACGAAAATTCTCTGCGCCAATCGCCAGCGCGATCGGCAGGCCGATGGCCGACCACAACGAGTAACGCCCGCCCACCCAGTCCCAGAAACCGAAGGTGGTGCGGATGCCGAACTCGGCCGCCGCCGCCACGTTGGTGGTGGTGGCGACAAAGTGCTTGTCGATGTGAACCCCGCCGTTGGCCAGGAACCAGGCGCGGGCCACTTCGGCATTGGCCAGCGTCTCTTGCGTCTTGAAGGTCTTGCTGGCAATCACGAACAGGGTGTCGGCCGGGTTCAGGCCACGCAGCACCGGCGTGATGTCGTGCCCGTCGACGTTAGACACGAAGTGGAAAGTAAGGTCACGATGGGAAAACGCATCGAGCGCCGGCACCACCATCTGCGGCCCGAGGTCGCTGCCGCCGATGCCGATGTTGACGATGTGGCGGATGCCGCTGCGCGCGGTGTCACGCACGCTCTCGGCATAGGCCAGCATGCCGTCCAGCACCTCGTGGATCTCGGCGCTGAACGGCCCCTGGCCGCGCGGCGCACGCAGCGCGGTGTGCAGCGCGGCGCGGCCTTCGGTGCGGTTGACCACATCGCCGCGAAGCAGGGCGTCGCGCCGGGCTTCGAGCTGGCATTCGGCTGCCAGGTCGAGCAAAAACCGCTGGGTCGCAATGTCGATCAGGTTCTTGGACAGGTCGGCAAACACCTCGGGTGCCTCCACCGCCAAGCTGCTGAAACGCCCGGGGTCGCGCGCAAAGGCCTCACGCACATCAAACTCGCGACCGTGGGCCTCGTAGTGACCCTTCAACGCCGCCCAGGCCTGGGTGCGGTCGCAGCGCGGTGCACTCACTTCAAGCCCTGGATGATCTTGTCGAGCTTGATGGCGTCGGCCGCAAAGGCGCGTATGCCCTCGGCCAATTTCTCGGTGGCCATGGCGTCTTCGTTCAGCGCGTAGCGAAAGCTCGCTTCGTTGTAAGTGATGGCATGCACGGGCGCGCTCTTGGCAGCCGCGGGGTCGAGCGCACGCACCACCGCTGCGTCAGCGGCCTGCAACTGCGCAAGCAACTCGGGGCTGATGGTCAACAGGTCGCACCCAGCCAGCGCAAGGATCTGCCCCACGTTGCGAAAGCTCGCGCCCATCACCTCGGTGTCGATGTCGAACTTCTTGTAGTAGATGTAGATCTGCGCCACCGATTGAACGCCGGGGTCGTTGGGCCCGGCGTTGGCGGCTTCGTCCCACGCCGCACCGGCCGACTTCTTGTACCAGTCGTAGATGCGGCCGACAAAGGGCGAGATGAGCCGCACGCTGGCTTCACCGCAAGCCACCGCCTGGCAGAACGAGAACAACAGAGTCAGGTTGCAGTGGATGCCCTCGCGCTCAAGAATGCGCGCTGCCTGGATGCCTTCCCACGTGGCGGCCACCTTGATCAGCACCCGCTCGCGGCCGATGCCGGCGGCCTCGTACAGCGCCATGATGCGGCGCGCCCTTGCCACGGTGCAGGCGGTGTCGAAGCTCAATCGTGCATCGACCTCGGTCGACACCCGGCCCGGCACCACCTTCAGGATCTCGCGGCCAAAGCGCACCAGCACCTCGTCGACCACCTCTTCGAGCTTGCGACCCCGGTGCGCGGCCACCGTCTCGGCCAGCAGCGGCGCGTAGTCGGGCTGCTGCACGGCCTTCAAGATGAGCGACGGGTTGGTGGTGGCGTCGCGCGGCGCAAACGCACCCAGCTGTTTGAAGTTTCCGGTGTCCGCCACCACGGTGGTGAACTGCTTGAGTTGGTCGAGTTGGTTCATGGTGTAGCCCTGGGCCCGTTGGAGCGGCAATGCGGCGAGAGGTGATTAGAACCCGAGCATGTGACGCAGTTCGATCACCCCAACGCGCGGTTTGACGCATCGGTGAAACTTATGCATCATTATGGGTGAAACAAA
>JBBRFR010000106.1:0-10891 GCA_038241485.1 Burkholderiales bacterium | reverse complement strand
AAAGCTGCGTGATGGGGGTTACCGACAAGGTTTGGGGTGCGCTGACTTCGATGATCAAACTCGAAGATAAAGTGAACCGACAGGCGGAAGCGATGAAGGCGCAGCAGCAGAAAATTGAAGACCTGACGGGCCGCGTCATTCGGCTTGAAGCTCACTTGGAACTGCTGACCGGCGCGGCAATGATCAAGAGGCTCAAGGGCGACTGAGCCATCGGAAAGATGCTTGAATGGTGCGGGGCACCTGGCAAGCCTTCGTCAACAACGGCAAGGACAATCTCCATGACTGAAACGATTGACTTGAATCAATTCTCAGAGGAAGACCCGTCTTCTCCCGCGGCCCGCGGCCTCGCGAAACTCCATGAAGCATGGGATGCAGGCGCGGAGCGCGCGAGCTGCACCACCACCGAGGCCATCATGGTCGCGCTCGCCCTGTGCGACCGGGCCTACCTGCCTGACGGCCTGGTCGACGCTCCCGCCGGCCTTTTGTGGTTTCGCTTAGACGATTCACAACGCCGGGCAATTCAGCTGTTCGGGCTAGAGATGAGCAAGGGGGGAGTCGGCCCCCGGTTCTCGGCTACGTCGGGCCCTGCGAGCAAGTAGCTCGGAAAGGAACGCTGCGCCGGGTTTGCCGCAACGTTCGCAGCGCGACGACGACGCTGGTGAGCGGTAACGCAGTGCCCATCGCAAGCGCGGCAAGCATCAACACGTCCCACAGCGGGCGGCGTTGCAGCAGAGGCTCGAAGTCCCAGCTGTGCAGGCCGTGGTAGAGCCAGCGTGCGGCGCGATTGGACGTATCCATGCGGCCGAAGGGCTACCCCGTCTGGCCGTCGATGTGCACCCAGGTCTGCTGCGCGTCGGCGAAGCGCACGCGCCACACGGGCAGCGGGCGGACCGCATTGCGTGCGTGGTCGTGCAGGTCGTGCTCTGTCAGCCGCTCGATGCTCCGCGGCTCGACCAAGCCCAGCGCGGCGGCACGCTCTTGCACGAAGCCCTCGTCGATGAGGGTGACGCTCGGCTTGCTGCCGAAGGAAGGCAATGACCTCATCCTTGCCGGTGCGCTGATTTCCATCGCCATGAATCCGCTTGTTTTCAGTTGGTCGGTCCAGCCGAGCGGTGGATCAAACGGCATCCCCGTCTATCCGCTCGGCTGGAACCATCCAACAACCCTCTGGCGGAACTTCCGACATCGACCGACGCAAAGTACCTTCCCGGGCAGGTTGTGCTCGGTGGGCTGGAGGCGCGTGGGCAAGCACATTGCAAGCGCGTTGACCAAGCGAGAGCTCGCGTTCTTGGTTGCGGAGTCGAACAGAGAACTGGTCGAGGCGCTGCGCCGTCAAGACGTGCCTGCCGTGTGGGGTGGCGCCACAGATCCGGCGGTGCTATTCAGGCACATATCCCCGTGATGCGCGAGCGCGGGTCATCGCAACGCCGCAGACCGTTCAGGTGCGCTCCATCGTCGCAACAGCCCGCGCGATAAACCCCGGCGTTCAAGTAGCCGTGCGCTGCCACAACAAAGAAGAAGCAGATCTGCTGGAGCGAGATGGCGCAGGCAAGGACGCCCATCTCCGCAACGTGAGCTGCGACTTGCGGCGCTGTCGGCCGTCTCGTTGGCCTATGGCTAGAACCGAACGAAGTCCCAGCGACTGGTTTTGCCGAAGACTCCAAGCTGGCGAGGTCGGTGCTTCGTGCGTGGCCGCGTCTTCTCGTCCGGCGATCCTCAACTCCAGCCCGCGCCCTCCCGGAGTACGGGTTTTCGTAGGCGTGCAAGCGAATGTGGAGATGTACATTGCGCGCTATCCGAGTACTTCGTCAAACGGATGCGAGGCATAGGTCACCTGCACCACGCCACCTGCCCAGAAGAGCTCGTTGCAAAAAACCAATCAAGGAGAGAACGACATGTCTGATCACGAAGATCTTGGTTTCAGCAGCGGCGCGAGTGAAAGGCGCCGTTCGGCCATGCGCGCACTGGCATTCGTCGGTGTGGCGGGCGCCGGGACATCATTGATGCTGCCCTCGCAGGCCTCGGCGCAAAACGCGGGCGGCGCCTGGAGCTACGTTGCCCCCGGGCAATCCATCTCCGCGGCTCTCGCGGCCGGGGCGAGAGCCATTCAACTCGGCGCAGGGCAATACAACATCACCGAGCCCCTTGTGCTGCCCCGCGGCTGCACCTTGCGGGGGGTGGGCCAGCACACGCGGCTCGTCGCGACCACGACGCTACCGGCAGTGATCGCCATCGGAAATGGCGCCCCTGTCGACGCTGTCACCGTCGAGAGCCTGCTTGTCGATTGCGCAGGGCGGGCCACCGTCGGCATTGACCTTCACATCGTTGGCACCGCCGGCAACTACAAGGGTGAGCCAGACTCCGCCTGTCGTCTCGACAACCTCTGGGTCTGGGACGCCGCGGCGGACGGCATCGTCTACCGTGGCAGCGACACGCAGGCTTGTGTCACCAGCCGAGTGCGCGTTCGCCGCGCCGGGCGCTACGGCTACAACGTCAGTGCGCCCGACAACTGGTGGGTCGCGTGCGAGGCCACGACTTCGGGCGACAACAGCGCGGGCTTTTTCGTCGCCTCAGCCAACAACTTCTTCCAGGCGTGCAAAGCCTGGTACTGCCGCGGATATGGCTTCCACGTGCGTGGCACCCGCAACAAGTTCACGGGGTGCGAAACGCAGGACACACGCAGTCACGGATGGTTCATCGAGTGGGACAAGAACGTCTTCACTGGTTGCGTGGCTGACAGCGCCGGTTTCCACGACGTGGGCGGCACACCCGATACCGCCGACGGCTTCTATTTCAACGGCGGAAGCGATACCTCGATAGTGGGTTGTCAGTCCTTCGACCGCAGCAGTGGCGGCATCCAGCAGCAGCGCTACGGTTTCAACGTTCCGCGCTCCTTTGTGGATGCGGGCTTGCTGGTCGCACCAACCGGATGGAACAACCTGAGGGGCCTGCTCCACGCGCGTTGAGGGCTGTTAACCGTGCGTGCCGGCGGGGGGCGATCCCGCCGCACCCGTGCTGCTGTACCTCACCTTCGGCCGCCTCGACGAGGCGGTGCTCATCATGGCCACGCTGCCCTTTGCCGTGACAGGCGGCGGGTAGTTTCTCTACGTGATGGGCTACCACCTGTCGGTGCCACCGGCGTCGGCTTCATCGCGCTGGCAGGTGTTGCGGCAGAGTTTGGCGTGGAGATGCTTCTTTACCTGAAGCACGCCCTGCGAGACCGCCTGGCGGTGTCGCCCGTGTCACCAGCGTCGCCTACGTCCTCTAGGGCACTGGTCGACGAGCCATTCGCGAAGGCGCCGTGCAGCGCGTGCACCCCAAGGCGATGACGGTGGCGGTGATCTTGGCGGGCCTGCTGCCCATGGTGTGGAGCAGCGGCACGGGGCGAGTACGGCGCCGGGCCGGCGGCGGTGTGATCAGGAGTGCTGCGCGTGGCGGGGCGACCACTGCGATGACTTCTCGCCGGGCGCCCGCTCGCCCTTGTCCTTGCCTGCGGGTGAATGGTGCTCGATGAGCGCATTGATCTCAGAGCCGATCAGGATGGCGATGCCCGCGATGTAGAGCCACATCATCAACGCGGGCACAGCGCCGACACTGCCGGACGTCGCGCTTTAGTCAGCAAAACTTTGCGTATACCAGGCAAACCCCAGCGAGGCGGCGAGCAGCAACACCGTGCCCGTGATGCTGCCGGGCGTGACGAACGCGAACTTCTGCTTCACGTTGGGCGCGAGGTAGTACGTCAGCGCGAGCGCCAGCATCAGGGCGCACACGACGATCACCCAGCGCAGCGTGGCAAAAACGCGAGCACCACGTCGCTCACGCCATAACGATCGCCGATCTAGTCCTGCACCACCCCGCCCAGCACGATGAGCGAGAACGCTCTCACCACCAAAATGCCGGCCACCAGGCGCGCCCGCACGAAGCTGCGGGCCTCTTGCACGTCGTACGAAATGTTGAGCTGCTGCATCACCGCGTACATGCCGCTCGAGGTGGCCCACAGCGTGGCCAACGCGCCGAACGAAAGCAGGCCGCCGCGCTGCTCGCTCGTTACTTCGGCCACCACGTCGCTGAACATCGAGGCGGCCTCGGGCGGCAAGGCCTGGCGCAGCAGATCCATGATGGCCTGATCCACATTGGCGATGGGCAGGTAGGGCAGCACCGCCATCGTGAGAATCATGGCCGGGAAGATCGCGAGCGTGAGAAAAAACCCAAGCACGGCCGCACCGTTGAAGATGTCATCCTCCTGGGTTTCCCGATAGAGCTCACGCAGGAATTGACTGAGGGGCACATTCAGTTTCATCGTCGACACCTGACAGCAGTTGCGTGAACCAGTGTCAGCAAGCGCGGTGCCGGCCTCCATGAAGCGCCCGCACCGCAGCTCGCCGACGGCACAAGGGTTGCTGCAGTGACGTGCCGGGGGTGTCCGGTGCATGTGGAGAGTTCATGACCAACCACCCCGCGGGCGCGACGAGCGCCGCTAAGCAGGCCCAGGCGGCTCGTGCTGCGACATGACCTGCTGATTCAGGGTGTGCTCGACACACTGCCGGGAAGCGTCGTTGAGAACCTGCAGATTCGACTTCTGTCGCACGCTCATCGGTTGAGGCCCACACCCCGCCCGACAGGCCATAGATGCTGTCGTTGGCAATGCGCACGGCATCGGCTTCGTCGGTGTAGGTGATGATCGACAGCACCGGGCCGAACACTTCTTCTTGTGCCAGGCGCGAACCCGACTTCACACGGCCGAACACGGTGGGCTTCACATAAAAGCCGCGTCGGTCCAGGCCCTCGGGGGCACCCAGGCCACCACACAGCAGCTCGGCACCTTCGTCTAAGCCAATCTGGATGTATTCCTGCACCCTGTCTCGTTGCGACTTCGAAGCCACCGGGCCCATGGTCGAGGTTTCTTCCATCGGGTCGCCCACCGTATAGGCCTGTGTCACGGCGACCGCGATCTTGGCGGCTTCTTCGTAACGGCTCTCAGGCACCAGCATGCGGGTGTGGGCGGTGCAGGTCTGGCCGGCCGAGCCCTTCACGGCGGCGGCGAGGTCGGCGTCTTCACAGATGATCGAGGCCGACTTGCCACCCAGCTCAAGCGCCACTCAACACCACGGTGCAACCGGCGGCAATGGCCGCCGCGACCTTGGCGCCGATCTGGTGCAGCGTGTAGTTCCAGGGCGTGATGGCGGCGACCACGCCCACCGGCTCGCGCACGATGGTCGAGTGGCCGGCCTGCTCTTCCCAATGGAAGGTCTCGATCAGCTTGGCGTAGTACTTGAATACGGCAATCGGCGAGCCGGCCTGGATGGGCAGCGACTGCTTGATGGGCATGCCCATTTCCGAGGTGATGGTCTTGGCGATCTCGCCGGCGCGTGCCTTCAGGCCTTCGTGGATCTTCAAGAGATACGCAGCACGCTCGGCGTGCGACAGCGCGGCCCAGGGCTCGAACGCTGCACGGGCAGCAGCGACCGCACGGTTCACGTCGTCGGCATTGCCGCGCGCCACGCTGGCAATGTTGTCGCCAGTGGCCGGCGAGATCACGGCGCCCGCAGCTTCCTTGCCCAGGCTTGCGACCCATTGGCCGCCGATGTACAGCGTGTCGTGCTGAATCATGGCGATCCCGCCGGAATGAGAAAAGTATGAGTGTGCTATTTTAGGTTTGGAGCTTCAGGGCCTGCAGCCAAGGCCGCAGCACGGCGAACACCTGGGCCTGCTCCGGCTCGTTGAAGATCTCATGGAAGAACGGGCCAAACTCATGGCTTGCGAGCACCGACTTGGGTGCAGCGGCCGCAAACTCGCGGCTGCCACGGGGTGCCACGCAGCGGTCGCTGCCGGCAAACATGAGCAGCGTTGGCACCGTCCATTGGGCGGCACGCTGGCGCACCATCTCGCCGCCATCGAGAATGAAACGACCCAGCCGCGGCGTGATGCGGTCGTGCACCAGGGGGTCGGCCAGGTAGGCGGCCACCACTTTGGGGTCGCGCGAAATCCACTCGGGCTGCAAGCCGTTGTTGGCGGCCAGGTCGGGCGCCAGCGTGCCGACCAGCGCCAGCAGCAGCTTCTGTGCGCCCGTGGTGTGGGCGGCCAGTGCGGGTGACGACAACACCAGCGCGTCAACCGCGCGGTGCCAGGGCGCTGGCCGGCCCACGCCTTCGGCGACAAAACGTGCGGCGATCAGCCCGCCCATGCTGTGGCCCAGCAGCACCAGCGGACCGGGGTGGTCTTTGCGAACGGCATCGATCACCAGTGACAGGTCGCGCAGCATGCCTTCGCTGTTGTTCAACCGGCCCTTGGCCCCCTCGCTGCGGCCATGGCCGCGATGGTCGTAACCCGCGGCGTTCCAGCCCCAGCTGTTGAGGTGTTGTGCCACGTGCTCGTAGCGGCCGATGTGTTCGCCCAGGCCGGGCACGATGAGCACCGTGCCACGCGCTTGTGGGGCGGGCCAGTCTTGCTGGTGCAGCTTCAGCCCATCGGCTGTGGTGAGGGTGGTGGAGTTCATGCGGGGGAGTGTAGGCAGCGCCGCCCCGGCGCGCCTAGCGGGCAAGCCCGGTGTTGCTTGTCCACTCGGTGACTGACACGGCGCCCAGGGCAGCCAGACTGCACATCCCCCATGGAGGCCTGCATGACCAACGACTTTTTCCAACTCACCACCACAGGCGGCATTGCCCACTTGCAACTCAACCGCCCTGAGCGCCTGAACACCATGGCGCCACCGTTTTTCCCCGCGCTGCGCGACGCGGTGCAAGCGCTCAACGACAGCGGCCAAACGCGGGTGCTCGTGATCAGCTCGACCGGCAAACACTTCTGCGCCGGCATGTCGCTCGACGTGTTCGGCGGCGCGAGCGAGATGATGACCACCACGAGTGCGCGCACTCGGCTGAGCTTTCAGGAGTCGCTGCGCCGCCTGATGGGCTGCTTCGACGTGCTCGACGAGGTGCGCTTCCCGGTGATCTGCGCCATCCAGGGCGGCTGCATCGGGGGCGGGCTCGACCTGGCCAGCGCCTGCGACATTCGCCTGTGCAGCGCCGATGCCTTTTTCACCGTGCAAGAAATCCACATCGGCATGGCCGCCGACCTGGGCGTGCTGCAACGCTTGCCGAAAATCGTGCCGCAGGGTGTGGCGCGCGAGATGGCCTACACCGGCGAGCGTGTCGGCGCGGAGCGTGCGCTGGTGGTGGGCCTGGTCAACGCCGTGCTGCCCGATGCCACCGCGCTGTTGGCGCACGCGATGAAGCTCGCACACAGCATCGCCGCCAAATCACCGCTGGCGATGGCTGGCACCAAACTCTCGATCAACTACACCCGCGACCATGGCACGGCCGCAGCTCTGCAACATATGACGCTCTTGCAAAGCGCCATCTTCGATACCACCGAAATGAAAGAAGCCATTGCCGCCTGGAAGGACAAGCGCGACGGCCAGTTCGACCCGCTGGCGCCGGTGGCGCCCTTGTAAAACGCCACTGAGCGCCCAGTCGCGTTTGGCGGTCATTGCCACACGGTGGAAGCCGGTTGCGAGCGAGGGCCCGGGGGTCGGGTGGGGCCAGGACTCATCTGTTTTGGGCGCGTTTCCGCCAGGTTGACACTCAGCTCGATGAGTCTTTCGAGCGTGTGCGCGCGACGCCAGTGATGATGCCCAGACCGACGAGGATCATGCAGGCAATGGCCACGTAGGTGGAAGGAACGCCGGCCAATACCAAGCCCCAGGCGATGCCGCCGGTCAGCACTACAAAACCCAACAAATACAGTGCAAATGACATGAGAACTCCTAGGTGGCTGGGGGCGTGGTTATTGTACGGAGCGCAGCGGCGCGTGCCGATCAGCCCATGCCGCCAGGCGGCGTAAGCCAATGCCTACCCACGAACCCACCGAAGGCGCTACTTGCCGCCCCAGCCTTCTGCCCAGGTGCACAAGGGCATCAGCGAGCGCAGCTCCCAGAAGATGCGCAGCGTGGCGCGGCGGCCCAACAAATCCAGCGCCACCATCAGCGGGCGGCCGGCCTTGGAGCCACGCACGGGTGCGCCGATCTTGGGGGTGGGCATGGAGCGTTAGCGAGGCTGTGTTTGCTACGGATAATTTAGCAGGCCGGTGAGCCGCCTACACTGCGCGCGCAGCCCCTTCCCCCTCTCACTTTTGCACCACCCCATGCTGACCCGCTTCTTCAAGAAACGCGAAGGCGCCGACGCGCCCCAGGCCCACCCTGCCGCCCCCACCCAAGCCGACGCCAAAGCGGCCAAGGCCCGGCAGGCCGACGAGGCCCGCACCGAGTGGCTGCCGCGTGTGCAGGCGGCGCAAGGTGATGACGCGGCCTTGCTGCTCATCACCCAGACTGCACCGCTGTGGGAGGTGAAGCTTGCGGCCGTCGAAGCGCTCACGGGTGAAGAGCCGCTCAAGCAGGCCGAGCGTGAGTTGCGCAGCCAAGACAGCCGCGTGCACCGAGTCGCCAAGAAGCGGTTGGTCGCCGCGGTGGCGCAGCGCGAAGCCCGCAGCGGCGCACAAGCGGTGATCGACGACGCGACCGCCTTGCTCCAAGAAGCGCCGCTGCCCGCCAATCGCCTGGTGGCGATCGACCGCGGCTGGCAGGCGCTGGCCGCCGAGCTGCTGACGCCGGAGCAGCTGACCCAGTTTGCCGCGCTGCGTGAGCAGCTCAATAGCGCGCTGCGAGAAGAGGGTGAAGCCCAACAACGGCTGCAGCAAGAACAGCAACAGCGCCTGGCCGAGCAAGCCCGCCAGGCCGAGGCCGACGAAGACGCCCGCCTGGCCGCGCTGGCCGCGCTGGCCGCAGAGCCGCCGGCCGAGCCCGCACCCGAAGCCGCGATCGAAGCGCCACCGCCACCGCCGCCGCCCAAGACCCTCTTGAGCCCTGAACAACGTGAACAGCTCGACAGCCTGTTGAGCCTGGCCGAAGCCGCCCTCGCCGAAGGCCAGTTGGGTGACATGCAGCAGCGGCTGCAAGACGTCGACACCGCCCTCGACGCGCTCAAAGGCGTCACCCTCAGCGACAAGCTGCGCGGCCGCCACCAGGCCTTGCACGCCGAGCTGGCGCGGCTGAAGGGGTGGCAGAAGTGGGGCGGCGCGCTGGCGCTCGAAGCGCTGGTGGACGAAGCCGAAGCCCTGGCCAAGCTCACCCTGCTCGCCTCCAGGACGGAGATCGCCAACGTGCCCAAGCTGCGACTGAAGGCGCATGCCGAGAGCATCCAGGGCATGCGATCGCGCTGGAAAGAGATCCACAGTGTGGGTGCGCCCGTCAACCAGACCTTGTGGCAACGCTTCGACGCGGCGCTGCAGGCGGCCTATGTGCCGGTGGCCGCCCAACAGGCAGCGCTGAAGGCGACACGCGACGAGAACCTGCAGGCGCGCGAGGCCTTGCTGGCCACGCTCGATGCGGTGCCGCTGGCTGAGGCGCCGGCCGGGCCCGAAGCCCAGGCCGCGCACTGGAAAGAGCCGCTGCGCGCGCTCGGCCACTTCCAGCTCGCCTGGCGCCAGCTGGGCCCGCTGGAGCACACCGTGCCGCCGCCCAAGCGCAAGGCCTTGCAGCAGCGGTTGAACGACAGCGTGGCGCGCATCGAAGCCCCCAGTGAAGCCGCGCGCCGCACGGCCGAAGCCCAGCGCGAGCACCTGATCGCCCGCGCCGAAACGCTGGTGCAGGAGCTCGCCCGAAACCCACGCGACGCCGTGCCGCGCGTGCGCGAGTTGCAGGCTGAATGGCAGCAGCATGCGCGCAGCTTGCCGCTGGAACGCAAGGCGGAGAACGC
This sequence comes from Burkholderiales bacterium, assembly GCA_038241485.1. Classification (GTDB taxonomy): domain Bacteria; phylum Pseudomonadota; class Gammaproteobacteria; order Burkholderiales; family Burkholderiaceae_C; genus Rhizobacter. The sequence goes on along the minus strand of JBBRFR010000106.1, from coordinate 1,142 downwards.
GTTGTGGGGCCGTTTTAAGGCCGCCACCGACGCGGTGTTTGTGCAGCGTGAAGCCGCGTTCAGCGCACGTGATGCCGAGCTGGCGGCCAACCTCGCTGAGCGCGAGGCCTTGATCGCCCGCCTCACCGCCATCGACCTCGACACCGCGCCGGTGGCCGAAATGCAGCGCGCGCTGGGCGACGCCGACCGGGCCTGGCGCCAGCCGGTCGAGGTGCCGCGTGCGGCCGTCAGGCCGCTCGACACGCGCTTTTCGCAAGCCCGCGCCGCACTCGCGCAGGCCGTGGCCGAGAGCGCGCAGAAACGTTGGCAGGCGCAGTGCGACCACCTGCTTGCCAAGCTCGCCCTGTGCGAAGAGCGCGAAACGGCCGCCGAACTGACCGACCTGGCCAGCCGCTGGGCCGCGCTCGAAGCCTTGCCTGCGGCCTGGGAGAAACCTTTGGCGCAGCGCTGGTCGCAAGCGCCCGCGCCTGGCCCGTTGGCGGCGACGGCCTGTGACGACCTGCTGCTGCAACTGGAAGCCGCGCTCGACCTGCCGGCCTCGGCCGAGTCACTCGCCGCACGCCGCGACCTGAAACTGCGTGCCTTGAAAGACGCCCTCGAAGGCCGCTCCGCACAAACGCAGGACCCGGTGACCCAACGTGCCCAGTGGTTCGCCACGGCCTTGCGGCAAGCTGGCATGAGCCCGCTGCAACGCGAGCGACTGCGCGCGCTCATCGCCGTGCTGCGCCAGGCTCAGCCTGGGTCGTTGGGAGGCGCGGCCCGGTGAGCGACTACCAAGACGCCAGCATCGCCCGCCGGCACCTTGGCGAGCAGGCCGATGGCAACGAGCTGAGCCTGCACCTGCTGCACGGCACGGGCTCGGCGCTGGGCCACAGCTGCATCCACCGCGTGCTGACTGACCGCAGTGGCCAGCTCAAGTCAGACATCGTTTATTACTACAGCCCGGCCATCACGCCCGAGGTGGTCAACGCCGATTTCGACCTGCTGGCCAGTGGCCGCGTGATGTCGGTCAACCAACTGCACCACACTGAGTTTTTGCTCAACCGCCGCTTGCGCGCGGCGCGGGGTGGGCAGCGCGGGGGGGGGGGCGGGTGGCCCGACATGCGCCCCCACCGCCCGCCGCCGCAGCGGGCGCGCGCAGG
>JBBRFR010000105.1:0-10998 GCA_038241485.1 Burkholderiales bacterium | reverse complement strand
CAACTCGGTCGACCACGGCATCGAGCGCGCCGCAGACCGGCTGGCAGCTGGCAAGCCCGCGGCGGGGCGCATCAGCCTGGGCCTGTCAGTGGACGACGGCAAGCTGCTGATCCGACTGAAAGACGACGGCCGCGGCCTGCCTATCGCCAAGATCCGCAGCCGCGCCACCGAGCAGAACCTGATCACCCGCGGTGCCAAGAGCACCGACGACGAAGTGGCCCAGCTCATCTTCCGTTCCGGCTTCTCGACCGCCGAGCAGGTGACCGAAGTCTCGGGCCGCGGTGTGGGCATGGACGCGGTGCGCGGTTTCCTGGAAAAGGAAGGCGGCAGCATCGCCATCGGCTTTCTTGACGACCGCGAAGACACCGACTTCCGCGCCTTCGAGACCGTGATCGAGCTGCCCGACAAATTTGCCGCGTCGCTCAGCGCGGCCATGAGTTTTGACGCGCTGTACGCCCGTTTGCAGGCTGCCAAGCCAGCCCGGGCTTGAGCTTGGGCGCCGGCGGCCGATAAACCTCCTGAGAATCCGGAACCCATGACACTTTCAATCGCACTCTTCGCGCTCGGGCTGGTGGCTGGTGGCCTCGCCAGCTTCTGGCATGGCCGGCGCCGCACCGCCCACGCGGTGCAGGCGGCGCACCGCGCGGCGACCGACACGGTCGAGAAAGCGGCGCAGGCCAGCATCGCCGAGCTGCAACAACAGCTCGACGCCCTGCGCCTTGCGGGTGAACAAGAGCGTGCCGGGCTGCAAGCCGCATCGCATGAACAGCAACGCGCTCACGAGCAGCTGCTGCGCCGCGCCACCGGCGGGGTGCAGTCGCTCAGAAGCCAGGCGACGCAAGGCTATGACCAGCTGGGCAGCACCATCGACAAGCTGCTGGGCTTGATCGAAACCTTCGAGCGCTGGAACGCCGAGCTGCAGCAGCTGCTGCAGCACAACCGCGAAATGCACTCGAAGAACGACGAGTTTGCGCAGATCGTCAACCAGGTGATCATCGTCGCGCTCAACGCCTCGATCGAAGCCGCCCGTGCCGGCGACCAAGGCCGAGGCTTCGCGGTGGTGGCCTCCGAGGTGCGCGGCCTCGCCACCCGCGCCGACAAGCTGTCAAAAGACTACCGCAGCAACCTCTACAAGAACGACCTCATCACCGGCGCCACCTTTCAAGACCTGCAGGCGGGCGGCAAGATGATTGCCGGCGCGCTCAATGAGCTGCGCCTGCTCAACGGCAAGGCGCGCCAGAGCGTGCTGGCGGAGGCAGCGTGAAGAATCACGCCCACGCAGTCGTCAGCGAGCGGGCACGCGCCGGCCTTGACCACTTTGTGGCGCAGGCGGTGAAAGGCGCGCTGGCGCAGCCCGGCACCGACTTTGCGATCGAGTCCACCGACGACGACGTGGCACGCGACCACGAGCGCGAAGTGGTGATGCTCACGGTCTCGTCGTACATGTTTCGCGTGTTGCTGTTTATCCACTTCAACCGAAACCCCGCACTGCGCAGCCACCTCGCCGCCCTTGACGGCCACCCCGGCGACACGCTCGACGACGAGCGGTTCACCGACGCCATCATGGAACACGGCAACCTGTGCTGCGGCGCGCTCAACCGCGACCTGTCGCAGTTTTTCCCGCACATCGGCATGTCCACGCCTTGCATCTTGCACCGCAGCTCGGTCGAGCATGTGGCCGCCGTCAACCCGGCCTTCACGCGCCGCTACCGCGCCGACGTGAGCCCGGGCGTGCCGATGCATTTCACCCTGGCGCTGTGCGCCTTTGCCGACCTTGACTTCCCCTTCGAGCCGCGCGCCGCCGAAGAAGTGGAAGACACGGCCGGTGAGCTGGAGATGTTCTGAGCATGAAACCCAACGACGCCCCGCTGGTCAGCAAGGTGCTGGTGCTCGATGGCGACCCACGCCAGCATGAGTGCATCAAGACGTTTTGCGAAGACAACGGCCTGGCCCCGTTGAAGGCGCAAGACGCCAACGCCATTGCCGTGCTGCGCTCCAACGTCGACCTCGGTGCGATCTTGCTGTGGGAGCACTATGGCCCGGCCCCAGGCGCAGGCCTGAGGCTGGCCCGAGAGATTCACCGCATCCGCCCCGAGCTGCCCATCTTCTTGCGGCGCGACCGCGAGGCGACGCTGGCCGACCTGCCCGAGATCGACCAGGGCATTTTTCGCGCCGTTTACACCGCCGACAGCATGGCGCGCCTGCGCGACGCGATTGGCGAATCGCTGTTCAGCCGCGTGTACCCGACGGCGCTGGTGCGCGGCATCACCGAGGTGACTCGCTCGGCGATCGAGGGGCAGTTCAAGCACATGGCGGTCGAGCATGAGACGCCGTGTCTGGTGAAGGACCGCATCATTTATGGCGAGCTGTTCAGCCTGATTCCGCTGGAGAGCAGTTGGTGTCGCGGCTACATGATGCTGCAGGCCGAAGAGCAACAGTTCGCCGACTTCTGCGCTTGCGACGCGCTCAACATGGGCGGAGCGTCGATGCAGGGCGAAGCCGGCTTCCGCGAGATCAACAACCTGCTGGGCGAGACCACCAACATGGTCTGGGGCGCGTTCAAAAACCGCTTCATCATCGACGCGCCCGACAGCACGCGGCTCACGCAGGTGCCCATCATCGTCAACCACCGGCACCACTACATCTCGTTCGGTTCGGAAGACCCCTTGCTGTGCGTGAAGTACAGGCTGCGCGACCGCCGCGACCCCTGCCGCGGAGCGATCGAGGTCTACCAGTGGTTTGTCTTCAGCTTGGCCTGGACACCCGACAACTTCAAGGACAACCTGCCGTCGGTGGAGTCTTTGTGCGCGTCGGGTGAGCTAGAGCTTTTCTGAGAGATTCAGTTTTTATATCCAACATCGAGAGGTCAAAATGGCACAGATCCTGGTTGTCGACGATTCGAGCACCGTGCGTGTCGAGGTGAGCGATTTCCTCAAGAAAAACGGCCTGGTCGTCGAGACGGCCGTGGACGGCCGCGACGGGCTGACCAAGCTCAAGGGCGACCCCAACATCAAGCTGGTCGTGAGCGACGTCAACATGCCCAACATGGACGGTCTCACCATGGCCGAGAAGATCCGGGGTGAGCTGAACAACGCGGCGGTCAACATCATCATGCTGACCACCGAAAACTCGCCGCTCATGAAAGAGCGTGGCAAGGCCGCCGGCATCAAAGGCTGGATCGTCAAGCCCTTCAAGGGCGACGCGGTGCTGGCCACCTTCAAGAAGCTGGCCGGGGCCTGAGCCCGGCCGCCGCAACCACCATGGACACCAACGCCCCCACGCCCGCCTCGACCGGCCCCTTGCGCAGCCTACTGCGTGATGCCTCGCTGATCCAGGCCAGCCAGTACTTCGACGGCAACGCGGTCACGCTCGGCGAGCCGCAAGACCTTCGCCTTGGCCAAGTCTTGAAGCGCTACATGACCATGGTGATCCTGAACGGCACCGACCTGCGCATCGTGATCAAGGTGCATTTCGACCTGGAGCCGATCCGCGCGTACCGTCAGTCACGCCAGGCGCCTGAGAACGACCTCGCCGACAAGAAGATCATCGACTTCATGAAGGAGCTGACCAACCAGATCGGCGGACGGGTCTGCCGTGCCTTCGACACGCATGGCACCCCCGTGGGCATGAGCGTTCCGCTGTGCACCCGCGGCATCTACGAGATCTATGCCGACTACGCCCCCAAGACCGGCGCGGTCGACAAGTTCGGCGACTTCTGGCGGCTTGACGGTGCCTTCGAGTCGATCTATTGCAGCTGCTACGCGGAGCTGCTGGCCAAGCGCGACTATTCGGGTGTCACTTGCTCGAGCGACGACGCCGACGAAGGCGAACTGGACTTCTTATGAGCAACCACAACGAACTGCTTGCCTCTCAGCGTGTGCTCTCCATGCTGGAGAGCGCCTGCGAGCACAGCGAACAGGTACTCGACAGCATCCCGAGCGTATTCGTGGTGCTGAACCGCGACAACCGCGTCATCCGGGCCAACCGGGCGTTCTGCGAGCTGGCCGGCTCCACCATGGAAGACATGCTGCACCGCGACTTCGGCAGCTTCTTCACCACCGAAAACCGCGACCACCTGCAGCACCACTTCCAGCAGGTGCGAGCCAACCCGCTGGCCGACGCCTCGGCCAGCGCCAAGATTGAACTGGCCAGCCAGCGCGACGGGCAAGCGGCCAAACCTTTCCTGTGGCGCATCGCCAAGATGGGCCACCTGAGCCAGGCCGAGGGCCAGGTCATCTCGGTGATGGGCGACGATCTGTCGGCGCTGTACCAGTCAGAACTCAAGCTGATGAGCATTTTCTCGGGCATCCCGCTCGGCTTGATGGTCATCGACTGCAATGGCAGCGTCACCGAAGTGCTCTCGGAGTATTGCAACCTGCTGCTGGGCCGCGACGGCGTGGTCGGCGAGTCGCTGCACCACATGCTCGGCGCGGGCAACCCTGCGACGCTGAACGACCTGGCCGCGACCTTCGACACGCTGCGCGAATGTGCCGGCAAGCCGATCGTTGATTTCAGCAACGTCGACGGCAGATTGAGCCACCCTGGCCATGTGCCGATGCGCAGTGAAACGGCGGCCGAACGTTGGGTGCGCCCGCGCTTCCAGCCGATCGCCAAAAACGACAGCGTCGACCGCTACTTGGTGATCTTGGAAGACACGACCGCCAGCCACCTGGCCCAGCGCCAGATCGAGCAGGCCGACCTGCTGGGCCGGCAGGCGCAGGCCTTGTATGACTGCGCGATTCGCGACCCGCTGTCTGAGCTGTACACGCGGCTTTTTCTCAACGACAGCTTCAACCCGCTGATCGCATCGGCCAAACGCGGCAACTACCTGGAACTGGCCATCCTGATGCTCGACATCGACAACTTTAAGAGCATCAACGACACCCACGGGCACGCCGCCGGCGACAAGGTGATCAAGGCGATCGGGCGGCTCATCAAGGCGTGCATACGCGACACAGACATCCCGGTGCGCTACGGCGGCGAAGAATTCATCGTGGCCCTGCCTTGCACCGACTCGCGCGAGCTGGGCGGCGCCATCGTGGCCGAGCGCATCCGCGCCGAGCTGGCAGCGACGCCGATCGACATTGGCGGGGGCACGCTGCTGCGGGTGACCACCAGCGGCGGTGTGGCCTACTGCCACAAGGACGACACCTTGGCCACGCTGATTCAACGCTCTGACGACTACCTGTACAAGGCCAAGCATGCGGGCAAGAATCGGATCTGCATTGAGCCGAGCAACGGAGCATGACCATGCCACGGATTCTGGTGATTGATGACGCCGACACCATTCGCGATGCGCTGCGCACGCTGCTGGTAGGCAACGGGTTCGAGGTGCTCGAAGCCGACAGCGGGGAACGGGGGCTCGAAGTGCTGGAGACGCAAACCGTCGACCTGGTGATCTCCGACCTCAACATGCCCGGCATGGACGGGCTCACGATGTGCGGCCACATCAAGGGGCGTGGGCACAACATGCCCATCTTCATGCTGACCACGCAGTCCAACCCGGAGCTAAAAGCTCGGGCCAAGGAATACGGCGTGGTGGCCTGGATCGTCAAGCCGCACAAGGACGACGTGCTGCTCAAGGGCATTCAGAAGGTGCTGAAGCTGCCTTCTTGAGGCCGCTTCGCCGTCATTCCTGCGAAGGCGGGATTTCATCGGTTCGCCCACCTCCACCCGTTCGGGCTGACCCCTCGACGGGATCAGGACAGGGTTCGTTGCGCGGATCGAAGCCCGGCTCGCAGCGTGACTTCGCTCACCAGCCCTTCGACGCACGGGCCTTCGACAGGCTCAGTCCCTGCTCAGGGCGAACGGGAAGGGGTCTGCCCGAACGGTTGCCGGCCTGAGCCTGTCAAAGGGCGGGAACGACGAAGGAGATGCGTCAGCCCTGCGCGCCAATGATGGCGCCAATGCGGATCGAGTGCGTCTCCGGAATCTCGCTGTGCCCCAGCACACGAAGCCTCGGCGCCGCCCGCTTGAGCAAACGCGCCATCGGTGCACGAATCATGTCGGGTACCAACAAACAAGCCGGGTGGCCCAAGTCTTCTTGCCGCTTGGCCGACTCGGCCGCACTGCGCGTCAGCGTTTCCGCCACGCCCGGGTCCAATGCAGCGCCGTGCGGCGAATTCAAAGCCTGCGTGACCAGCCGTTCCAGTTCGGGCTCCAAAGCAATCACCTCCAGCTCCTGCACAGGCCCATAAATCTGCTGCACGATCGCCGGCGCAATGTGAATGCGAATGCGGCGTGACAACTCCGCCGGGTCGCTCACCGTCGACGAATGTTCGGCCAGGCACTCCACGATGCTGCGCATGTCGCGAATGTGCACGCCCTCTTCGAGCAAAAGCTGCAACACCTTCTGCAGCGCCGGGATGCTCACCATCTTGGGCACCACGTCTTCGATCATCTTGGGCGCAAGCTTGGTCACGTGCTCCACCAGTTGCTGCACCTCCACCCGGCCCAAGAGCTTGGCCGCATGCAACTGCATCAGGTGCGACAAATGGGTGGCAATCACGGTTGAACAATCGACCACGGTGAAGCCGTTCATCTGCGCCGCTTCGCGCTGGCGTTCTTCGATCCACACCGCGGGCAAGCCAAACGCCGGGTCGTGGGTCTTGGTGCCAATCAGGTTGGTGGTGGCGCCACCCGGGTTGATGGCCAGCAGCATGCCGGGGAAGGCCTCCCCCTCGCCCACCACCGCACCGCGCAGCGTCAGGCGGTACATGCTGGGCTTCAACTCCAGGTTGTCGCGAATGTGCACCGGCGGCGGCAAGAAGCCCACGTCTTGCGCAAACTTGCGGCGCACGCCCTTGATGCGTTGCAGCAGGTCGCCCTGGCGTGCCTTGTCAACCAGCGCGATCAAGCGGTAGCCCACTTCCAGACCCAGGGTGTCGACCGGCTGCAGGTCGTCCCAGGTGGCTTCGGCATTCGGCTCGGCAGTGATGGCCGGTGTGGGTGGGGCGAGCTTGGCGCGCTGGTTGCGCCGGTTCATCCACCACGACGCATAACCCAGCCCCGAGGCGATGAGCAAGAACACAAAGTGCGGCATGCCCGGGATCAAGCCCAGCATGCCGATCACCACGGCGGTGATGGCCAGGATGCGCGGCGAGTTGAACACCTGTGCGGCGATCTGCGTGCCGACGTCTTGCTCCTTGCCCACGCGCGAAACCACCATCGCCGCGGCCACCGAGATCAGCAGCGCCGGGATCTGCGCCACCAGCGCGTCACCGACAGCCAGCAGGATGTAGCTGTTGGCCGCTTGCGAGGCGCTCAGGTCGTGCTGCGCTACACCGATGATGAAGCCACCAATGATGTTGATGACGAGGATCAGCAGGCCGGCGATGGCGTCGCCGCGTACAAACTTGCTGGCACCGTCCATGGAGCCGAAGAACTCGGCCTCGTTGCCCACTTCGAGGCGCCGGCGTTTGGCTTCTTTTTCGTCGATCAAGCCGGCGTTGAGGTCGGCGTCAATCGCCATTTGCTTGCCCGGCATGGCATCAAGTGTGAAGCGCGCGCCGACTTCGGCAATGCGCTCGGCGCCCTTGGTGACCACGATGAAGTTGATCACCACCAGAATGGCGAACACGATCAAGCCGACCGCAAAGTTGCCGCCGATCAAGAAGTGGCCAAACGATTCAATCACCTTGCCCGCCGCGCCCGGGCCGGTGTGGCCTTCGAGCAGCACCACGCGGCTGGAGGCGATGTTGAGCGACAGGCGCAAGAGCGTGGTCAGCAAGATGACCGTCGGGAAGGCCGAGAAATCGAGCGGGCGCACCATGTAGGCGGCGACCATCATCACCATCAACGCCATCGCGATGTTGAAGGTGAACAGCAGATCAAGCGCAAAGGCCGGCAGCGGCAACACCATCATGGACAGCACCATGATGATGAACACCGGCGCCATCAGCGCCTTGATGGCGGTGCCGTGCGGGCCGAGCCAGGCCTGCATCTGCTTCATCAACCCGTTCATTCGAGCACCTCGTCAGGCACGAAGCCGGGTTTGTTGTGTGGGTCCAGATCGGCCGGCACGTTGAGTTCAGGCAAGTTGCCCGGCATCGGCACACGGCCGGTGAGCGCCGCGCGCAGTTGGTACACGTAAGCCAGCACCTGGGCCACGGCCGAAAACAGCGCGGCGGGAATCTCGCGGTCGACCTCGGCATGCGCGTAGAGCGCACGCGCAAGCACCGGCGCTTGCAGCACCGGCACCTGCGACGACTTGGCGATGTCGCGAATCTTCATCGCCATCAGGTCGGCGCCCTTGGCCACCACCCGCGGCGCGCCCATCTTGGCGTCGTCATACTTGAGTGCGACCGCGTAGTGGGTCGGGTTCATCACCACCAGGTCGGCGTTGGGGATGGCCGCCATCATGCGGCGGTTGCTCATCTCGCGCATGCGGGCACGCGCCTTGGCCTTGACCTCGGCGTTGCCCTCGACTTCCTTCTGCTCCTGCTTCATTTCCTGGTGGCTCATCTTGAGCCGCCCGGCGTGCAGGTGCCGTTGCAGCGGCACGTCGACCATCGCAAAGGCGGCCAGCGCCAGCAGCAACAACAACATGCCGCCCACGATGGCGTTGCCTGCGTGCGCCAAGGCAACCGGCAGCGCCATGGTGAGCACGCCGCCAAAGGCGTCGATGTTGGCGCGCAGGTAGAGCGCACCGATGGTGCCGAGAATCAGCGCCAACACCGAGGCTTTGATGGCGTCGATGAGCTGCTGTTTGGAGAAGATGCGTGGCAGCCCGGTGATCGGGTTGAGCTTGCCGAAGTTGGGCGTGAGCGGCTTGAAGCTCCAGACCCAGCCGCCCGCAGCCACGGCCATGACCAGCGCCACCAACATCATCACCAGGCCGAGCGGCACCACGATCCACATCATCTGCAGCGTGAGTTCGCTCAGGCGCTCGGCCATGAAGGCAGGCGACTGCACCGAAGCGGCGTTGAACTTCAGCCCGTTGCCCAAGAGCTTGGCCGACCAGGTTGTGACCTGCGGCGCGAGGGCCACCAGCACCGCACCACCGGCCGCGATGGCGGCAAAGTGCCCCAGATCGCGGGAACGCACGACCTGGCCGTCTCTGCGGGCCTTGTCGAGCTTGCGCTGCGAGGCAGGTAAGTTGCGGTCTTGGTCGGAGGCGGCCATGGTGGGGGGGTGTGGGGCTTATGGGATTGTTTCCAGTTGTGGGCCGAACTTGAGGGCGATAAGAGGGCGGAATGGGCGCTTGTTTGGCGGGTCATTCCCGCCGATGCGAAGCGAGGCAAGGCAGACAGGGAAAGTTGCGAAGCAACGACCGCATTGCTCTTGGGTCCCTTCTGAGCCGTCGAGGAGCGCAGGGCTTTGCGGGGCGCGCGCGAGCGCGCATCAACATCTGACTTCGGGCGGTTGTCTGAACGCAGCGGCCGCAGGCCGCGCAGTGAGTTCGGCCCGACCCGCGCCTACCTTGGCTTCGCCAAGTGAGCGCACCCCCGCTTCGCGACCTTTTGCCTACTTTTCTTTGGCGAAGCAAAGAAAAGTAGATCGGCTGTCGGGACGACATCCCGACGCGGTCTCACTCAGTAGAAAGAACACACACAACGCGACAGCGGCACAGGGCTTCGATCCGCGAAGCGGACCCTGTCTTGAGCTTGTCAAAGGGTCGGCCCCAACGGCCGGTGACGCACCAGCAACCCGCTACTGAAAGCGCGACAACATCTGCTCCAGCGCCATCGTGAACGGCGCCTGCATCATCGGCAGCGTCAGCAACACCCCCAACAGGCCCACAACCACCGTGATCGGAAACCCGATCGCGAAGATGTTCATCTGCTGCGACACCCGCGAAATGATGCCCAGCACGAGGTTGATGAACAACAACATCGTCACGATGGGCAGCGCAATCCACAACCCAAGCTTGAAGATCTCGGCCCCCCACACCTGCGGCTGCAACGCGCGCAAAAACGCAAACGGCTCCGGCCCCACCGGAAACGCGTGAAAACTCTGCACCAGCGCCATGATGATCAGCAGGTGGCCATTGATGACGATAAAAAGCCACGCCACCGTGGTGCCAAAGAAGCGGCCCACTGCCGTGCCCTGCCCACCCGTCGACGGATCGAAGAAGCCGGCGTAGTTCAAACCCATCTGCAAGCCCACCAGCTCACCCGCGAACTCGATGGCGGCAAACACGATGCGCGCCGCAAAGCCGAGCGTCGCGCCAATCAGCACCTGCTGGATCACCACCAGCACGGCCAACGGCGAGTCGAGCGCAATCACCGGCATCTCGGGCAACGACGCCTGCGCACACACCGTGATGAGAAACGCCAAGCCGATCCGCACCCGCAAAGGCACGCTGCGCTGCGACAACACCGGCAAGGTGCTGAACAAGGAAAGCGTCCGCAGAAAAGGCCACAGCAGCGGCGTGAGCCACGCCACCACCTGGGCTTCGGTGAAAGTAAGCATCAGCCAGCCCGGCAGCGCAGCGGCAAGCGTGGGGGCTTCATTTTTTTCAGCCCACGGCCGAAGGGATCGCCGTCAGCGTGCGCTGCAGGTATTCGACCAAGGTGGTCAACATCCACGGCCCGGCGATGGCCAGCACGGCCACGGCCGCAATCATCTTGGGCACGAACGACAGCGTCGACTCATGGATCTGCGTGGCCGCCTGGAAAATGCTCACCAGCAAACCGACGCCGAGGATCACCAGCAGCACGGGTGCCGACACCATCAGCAGCAGGTACAGGCCTTGTTGGCCGTAGGTGAAAACTTGTTGGGAATCCATGGTGCCTCTACTACCGTTCGCCCTGAGCCTGTCGAAGGGCAGCGAACCGTGCAAGAAGGGCTTCGACAAGCTCAGCCCGAACGGGAAACTAAGTCGCAAAGCTCGCCGCCAGTGACCCCAGCAGCAGGTTCCAGCCGTCAGCCAGCACGAACAACATCAGCTTGAATGGCAAGGCCACCAGCACCGGGCTCAACATCATCATGCCCAGGCTCATCAGCACGCTCGCCACGATCATGTCGATGATCAGGAACGGGATGAAGATCATGAAG
>JBBRFR010000104.1:0-11032 GCA_038241485.1 Burkholderiales bacterium | reverse complement strand
GGTAGGACAAATCGAGCGCCTTGGCGGCCTTTGAAATCGAGCCCTGCTCGCTGACCGCATGGAGCATGTCCATCATCGGGTTACGGATCAGCGCGTCTTTGCCGCGCTGGGGGCTCAGGAGCGTGGATCACGACCACGCGTTCTCCTCCAAAGACGTGCCGATGGGGAAGCAGCCGGGCGGCGCCGAGGCCCGCATCGACATCGAACAGGATGTGTGGATCGGCGCGAATGTGGTGGTGCTCAACGGCGTAAGGATCTCGCGCGGCGCCATCGTGGCGGCGGGGTCGGTGCTTACCCGCTCGGTGGGTGCCTACGAGATATGGGGCGGCGTGCCGGCAAGAAAGCTGCGTGAGAGACCGCTAGCCTCGCCCTGAGCGCATGGCCCGTTTGAGCCTCGGCCTGTCTTACCCGGTCGTCGCCAGCGCCAAAATCTCTCGAGCCTGGTAGCTCAGGCGATGGCCCGCGTACCAGCGGGTCAGGCGCGCTGCACGCGCTTCGTCGTGGCCGGTGTTGAGCTTGGAGCGCGCTAGCGAGGCCAGCATCAGATAATCGCGGCCGGCCTGCAAGGCATCGGTGTCCGGGCCGTTGGCGCAGGTGTTGAGCACGGTACATCCGTGAGCGGCATAAGCCGCGAATACACCGGATTTGGCGAGGAACTGCGGTGGGTAGTCCAGCAGGCCGAAGCGGGTGCTTTGCAACAAGGCGCTCAGTTCGCGAGGTTCGAGCCGACCGGCATGCCTGCACGCCAGGCCGTCGGGCAGGTGGGCCGAGGGATCACCGCCGCCTACTTCAATCAGCTCGGTGATACCGAGCGAGTGCAAGGCGCGCTCATGGCCGCGCAATGCATCGAAGGCGCGTTGGCGCGTCGATGCAGATCCGAAGACGACGACGTGAGCTTGTCGCTCGTCGGGAACCGGCACAGCCTCTGGCTCACCAATGTTGGAGAAAACCGGCCGCACTTGAACGGAGGTCGCGGGCCCCACGATGTGGCGCAGCCAGTCGGCGTGCTGCTCGGTGTTGGTCCACAGGGCGTTCGCGCTGCGGGCCAACCGAGCGGCGATGAGCGCCTGAACCCGCGACAACCAGAAGGCGGTACGCCACGGCGGGCCAGAGGCAAACAGCTCATGAAACACCACCACGAGCCGCAGGCCGTCGCGGCGCTGCCTGCGCAAGCGCGTCAGTTCGTCAAGCAGCCAGAAGCACACACCTCGGCTGCCATACCCGTAGCCGGAGTAGTGCAACACCACTGTGCAGGCTTGGTTGCCCATGAGATTTTCGATGCGCTTCGACAACGAGCGCTGGACAACCGCTTCTTTGCTGAGCGCAATGGAGTGCGACGGCACGCCTTCGACGTCCCACTGCGCCTTGAGGCAACTCACGTAATCGGACACACCACCCGCACCGGGAGGGAAAACTTGGACCAGCACGCGGGCCTGTTCGGCCACACCGCTCTGGTTCACTTGTTTGTCGTGGCCCTGAGCGAGCCGGCAGTGTTTAGGTCGTACGAGAAAACCTTGGCGCTTTGTGCCTCGTAACTGCCACCCACCGAGCGTGTGGAAAAGCCCACGCCGAACGAACTTGGCCCACCCACCGCGCTGGCGAACACGAAGTCGTTGCCGAACTCCGCCGCGCCAGGCAAACGGCCCAGCACGCGGGCGGTGTCGGTCAGGCTGTCGTAGCTCACGAGGTTGCTGCCGTTGTAGGCGCGCGCGCCAAAACCTTGGGCAAAGACGAAGCGGGTGCGGCTCTCGCTGGCGTTGAAGTTTTCGGTGCCGGCTTCGGCCACGCTGATCGGGTAGCCGCCTGCGGCCGAGTAGAGGATGAGACCGCTCTCATCAATGATGTCGATGGCGTGGCCTACGGTCGCGCCTACGACGTCGATGTTGGTGACCAGCCACAGCTGATGGCGGCCGTTGGCACTGGTCTGAACCGAAGGCTTGGTGGTGGTCGGGTATGGAGGACTTTCGAACGGCAGCCCTCCCTCCTTGGGAATGCGCACCAGCAGGTTGCTGGTTTGGTTGAACACCGTCAGGAACAAGACATTGCTGCCCATGCTGGCCAAGCTGATGAGGCCGGCTCCGCTGGCGATCAGGGTGGCTGTCGGGTTAGTGCGCGTGATCCGCAGCACACGCCAAGGCGAGGCGAAGGTGTTGGCCGGGTTGCCGTCGTACACATAGAAGCTGTTGGCATCGAAGCCGATCAACTGCCAGCCGGTGCCCGACGTGAGCGCCGCGTTGAGCGGCACTTCGGTGACGGTGTTGCCGCCGCCGAAGTTGAGTACGCTCAGCCGAGTGCCGTCTTCGACCAAGGCTGACTCGAAGGTGCTGGCCACCACGCGGGTGACCGCGGGTGTGCCCACAGCACGTGTCGTGATCGTGTTGCTGCCCGGTGCGGCGTTCCAGAGTTCGACGTGGCGTGGGTAGACCCAGCCGCGCGGCGCCAGTGTCACCGGGTCGCGTGCCACGTCGAGCGGGCGCTCGCCGGTGAGCACGGTGTAGCCGAGGGTGCTGCCACTGGAGAGGCGCACCTCGGCACGGCCGTCGTCACTTGTTCCGCACTGGCCGTCGGCGCCGCCGGTCGACACGATGAAGCGTGAGTTGTCTGGCGTCGCATGGTCGTTGGCAGCCAACACAAAGCGGCAGGCCGAGTTGGTGTTCGAGCGCTTCACCTGTGAAGCAGGCGAGGCTCCGTTGGCCTGCATGGGCACGCTGCGCACGTCGCCGCCAAACACGTACACCAGCGCATGGGCTTGGATGTCGCTTGCGTTGAGCTGCGCCGCGTTGACCGTGCCGCGCAGGGCCAGGCGCGTGTCGGTGATGGCTTCGCTGGCCACTTCGACCACGTACTCGTTGTCGGGCAGGCTGGGGTGCACGAGCGAGAGGCCGTGCCGCAATGCGCTGGTCGACCCGGAGGCCTTGAGTGTCCAGCCATAGGGGCCTGATGCCGGGTTGGCGAGGGGAGGGCCGGGCGGGGGTGTGTCATCGCCGCCGCCACCGCAGGCGGTGAGGGTGGCCAGCAGGGCGAGCAGGGTGGTGGTGCAGAGTTGTTTCATGGGCTGGGCAAGACTTTATGGGTGGAGCGCTGACGGGGCGGCAGATGCGACCCGCAGTTGCGCAAAGTGACGCAGCACGCGTGGCACGTAGGCCGCGGTTTCAGCGAACGGGGGGATGCGGTGGCGGTGGCGCACCACGCTGGCGGCGCCGGCGTTGTAGGCGGCCAGCGCCAGCGTTGTGTTTTGGTTGAACTGGTCGAGCAGGCTGCGCAGGTGGCGCGCGCCGGCGTTGATGTTTTGCCCGGGGTCGAACGCGTCGGTCACGCCGTAGCTGCGTGCGGTGGCGGGCATCAACTGCATCAGACCCTGGGCGCCGCGGGGTGACACGGCACGCACCGCGTAGCCCGACTCGGTGGCGATCACCGCGTGCAGCAGTTCGGGGGCGATGCGGTGTGTGTGGGCTGCCGTGCGCACGATCTCGGCAAGGCGGGCATCGGGGGGCGGTGCGCGCACGGGCCTTGCCGTGTGGTGCTGGCCAAGGGCCGCGTCGGCGGTTTCCAGCACAAGGCGCGCCTCGCGGCCACGGGCATCGTCGGTCAGGGCAAGGGCGCCGCTCTCGTCTTCAATCAGATAGATGCCGGCTCGCGGCGACGCCAGGCTGCCGGTGTGCAATGCCAGGGCAAAGCAGCACGGCAGCAGCAGGCGTGTGGCGCTGAATCTGATGGAGCCGGCAAATGACGGGGGCATGCTGACCTTGATTGACCTCGGAGGGGCCGGGCGAAGGTAGCAGTGGCATGTGACAGCCGTATCACAGAGCGCTCTGGCCCTGGTCACCGGCTTGTCATATTGGTGTGCTGGTGAAAAAAGGGTATAAACGATATACACCATTGTTTAGGAGAACCTTATGGCGACAGCCAAGAAGCCCGTGAAGACAGCGCAAACCAAGCCCGCGACCCCTGCGGTCAAGACGGCCAATACGGCCACCAAGCGTGCCGCACCTGCCGGGCCGCGTGCTGCGCAGGTGAGTGCACCCGCCACACCGGCAGCCGGCGTTGGCCCGAGCGCTGGGCGCACCGAGAAACCGCGCGTCAAGCTGGTTCGAGACAGCTTCACCATGCCGCAGCTGGATTTCGATCTGATCCCAGCGCTCAAGAAGCGCGCCCTGGCGTTTCAGCGCCCCGCCAAGAAGAGCGAGCTGTTGCGTGCGGGCCTGCATGCGCTGGCCGCCCTGGATGACGCGCGTTTGAAAAAGGCGCTCGATGCGCTGACCACCATCAAAGCGGGTCGTCCGAAGAAGCCTGATTGAGTGGCCTGGCCTGAGAAGTGACGGCACGGCGAAACAAACTCGGCGCCTTTGCGGCTTTCTGCACACTTGGTGTTGACCGCCGCGAGCAACGATTGCGAGCCTGTCACACCGTATTGCGAGCATGTCTTTCGGATCACACCCGAAGGAAAACCTCGTGGACGCCGTCATCGTCAGTCAGTACCGACGCCTGCTCGATGAGCTGGCGTGCCGCATGTCGCACCCAGGCAGTTGGGCCGGCATTCCGCGGCTGCTCGATCAGCTTTATCGCCTGCGGCGCGAATGCGAGTGCCGCAGAGACACGGCCTCGACGGGCTGAGGGGTCAACACGTTGGCGGGTCGGTCTTCGCCAGTAGCCTGAGCTCAGCCTTGGCGAGTGAGTGCACGGCTGCGATGCGCGCCGCGAGCCAGCCGAGCGCGAACCACGCCGTGGGGTCTGTTGCGACGAGTGCCTGGTAGCTCGCTCGCGCGACGAACAGGTCGTTGAGCTCGCCCATTCGGTCCTGGATCGTGGTCAGCGGGTTCAGGTAGCGCTTGATGGCTCGCCGGCGCAACATCGGCGCAAAAAATTCCACCGCGTAGCGCTGGCGCTTGATGCGCTTGCGCAGGGAGTGCAGCCCGGTGTCGTCGAGCTCGTTGAAGGCATTCCAATCGGCAACGATGCGGCGGTGCCATCGGCGCAGGCGCCGCACCGCCTTGCGGTGGAATGTTGGCGCGTCGTTGGCGTCGTCGCCATCTTCGTCTTCGGCCTGCTGCGGTGCTGCCGCATCGGGCTCTGTCAGGGCCGGCTCAAACGCCCGGGCTGGCCGCTCGGCCAAGGCTGTCCGCCAGGCGATCCATGCCAGCAGCAGGCCTTGCGTTTCGGCTGACCGCACGGCGTCGGCCGGGTCGGGGCCGGCCGCGCTTGCGGGCACCGGCAGAGGCGGCGCGCCGGCCTGGGCCAGCGTGGCCACCACACCGCTGTCAAGCACGTCACGGTCGCGAGACTGGCCGAGCGTGGCAAACAAGGCGCGCAGCCCATCGACGAGGTGGGCAGGCGGCGAAGGGGCCCAGCCCGCGAAGCTGCGCAGCGCGCTGCGCAGCCGGCGAATGCCCACCCGAAGCTGGTGCACATGCTCGATGCGCAGGGCAGGGTCGCCTTCTAGCAGCCCGATCGTGTTGTGCGTGATCTGCGCAAGGCACTCGTCGAGAACGGTTCCGAAGGCCTCGGCCGCGGTGGCCTCGTCGGCATAGCGCAGCCGGCTTGCTTTGCGCACCGGCGGGAAGGCCGACCCTTGTGCGAGCCTGTCGCCTCGCTCGGCCTTGCTGCGCGGGTCATAGACCAGGCCGAAGCGCTTGCGCCAGCGCTCGGCCAAGGCGAGCATCGCCGTGGCCGACCCCGAGATCAACTCGAACTCGACCTCGCGGATCCGTTCGCTTGACCCGTGTGACAGCAACCGCCCGTCGTCGAAGGCGACCTCGACCAGCGCGCCGCGTGTGCGCACCTTGCGGGTGGTGCGCCGCACCTTGGTTTCGAAGCGCACACCGACCTCGGAACCTTCGGCCGCCGCGTCGCGCAAGAGGGCGACCAGCTTGTCGCCAACAGCCGAGCCGGCATGCGCCGCGGCGTCGTGGCTCATGTCGGCGCGCGAGACCTCGTGTTCGAATCGCTCCAGTGTGTTGGTGCCGCCGGCCTTCAAGGTCTGAACCCAGCGGCGCCCTTCGCGGCGCACGCGCCAGGCCATTTGCGCTTGAGCCAGCCGACGGTCGCTGGTGTCGAGGTACATCGCGGCAAGCGATATGCGCTGCGGGGTGACCGAGCCGCGCGTCATCTCGGCCAGCAGTGCCGCTCGCGTGGCCGCGGGGACGAGAAACTTCAGTTCAATCTCGGTCTGGCTCTTCACTTGGGGTACCCGGAAGTAGGGGGATGGCGGCGCATCGGCATGCAGGCCAGCCCAAGGTGGGAACGATACCCAGTTTGCGCAGCGAAGATTGGCGCTGCGTCAATAACCGCACCCGGCCCCAACGGGCCGGTACCGCGTGCGAATGTTTCAACGTGCTGTCACCTTGCTGCGCGATGGTCTGGGCTTCGGTGGTCAGTGCGTGCCGCGGGGGTGCGCTTGGCATCCGCCGTTGCAGGGGCACCCCATGTCAGTTCGCCACACCTTGGTCGCCGCGTTGGCCGGCATCGCCGCTTTCGCAGCCAGTTCGAGTGCTGCGCTCGCCACCGAAGGCGCCTGGAGCCAGGTGGAAGCCGAGTCACGCGCGGCCGGCGTCGAGTGGGTCGACCGCCATGACCGCGGTGAGCACGAGCACCACCGCCACGATCACCGCCGCAAGCCGTTCAGCGTCAAGATCATCGGCTTCAACGACTACCACGGCAACCTGTTGTCGCCGGGCACCTTTGGCGTCAACACCTCGGTTCCGGCGGCGCAGCGACCGGCCGTTGGCGGGGCCGACTACCTGGCCGGCTACGTGGCCGCGTTGAAGAAACAGAACCCGCTGAACGTGGTGGTCGGCGCGGGCGACTTCATCGGCGCGTCGCCGCTGGTGTCGGCGCTGTTCTTCGACGAACCGGCTGTCGAGACGCTGAACAAGATCGGCCTCGAATTCAACGCCGTGGGCAACCACGAGTTCGACAAGGGCGCGGCCGAGCTGAAGCGCCTGCAGCGCGGTGGCTGCAAGCTCACCAATGGCGTGCCCGACCCCAACAGCAGCCGTGGCCTGGGCTCGAAGAAGCCGGGGCGCTTTGACGGTGCCGACTTCCAGTGGTTGTCGGCCAACGTGATCGAAACCGCCAGCGGGCGCACCCTGCTGCCGGCCTACGGCATCAAGAAGTTCAACGGCGTGCGGGTGGCCTTCATCGGCATGACGATCAAGGGCACACCTTCCTCGTCACGCCCAGCGGCGTGACGGGGCTGCAGTTCCGCGACGAGGCCGACACCGTCAACGCGTTGGTGCCGCGCCTGCGCGCACGCGGTGTCGAGGCGATCGTGGTGCTGGTGCACCAGGGCGGTTCCAGAGCGCGGGCTTGTCTGACATCAACGGTTGCGACGGCAACCTCGCTGGCTCCGACATCGCCAACGTGGTGAGCCGTCTGGACAACGCGGTCGACCTGATTCGAGGCTCGCACGCCGCTCGACAACCTCTCAGGCCCTGAGCCGATGCCACTCAAAGTGACATCGACGGCCGCTGCGCCAGCGCCAGGCGCCAGCGTTGCAGGTGCGGGTGCTGCTCTCCTGGCTTGACCTTGACGACGCGCGCAAAGTCGACTGCTACCACGGCCGTGATGTCGGCCATGCTGAATCGATCGGTGGCGATGAAGTCGCGTCCGGCCAGGCGCTCGTTCAGCGTGACGAAGAACTGCTGCACGCGAGCCAGACCCCGCTGTGCCAGCTCGGGAATCTGCGGGTAGTCGGTCGGCCCGGGCAGCGCCCGGTTGGCCATGGCGGGCGCGCTGTTGCGCAAAGCCTCGGCAATCGCCAGCAAGCCCTCGAACTCGACGCGCCAGTGCCAGCTCGCAATCTCGGCCTTTTCCTCGGGTGTGCTGCCCAGCAAGGGCGGCTGCGCAAAGCGCGCCTCCAGATAGGCGGTGATCGCAGCGTTGTCGGTCAACAGCAGCCCATCGCCCGTGCGCAGCGCGGGCACGGTGCATTGCGGGTTCACCAGCCGGTAGGCCTCGCTCAGCTGTTCGCCCTTTCTCAGGTCCACCTCGACCGTCTCATGGGCGATGCCTTTTTCAGCGAGCAAGATGCGGGCGCGGCGCGGGCTCGGCGCGGTGGCGCAGTCGTAGAGCGTGATCATTGTGGTGCTGCCAGCTTGTCTTGCGTGCGGGTGTCGAAGTCGGTGGCGTCGTGGCGCTCGTGCAGCTGGCTGGCCGGCTGGCCCCAGGTGCGGTTGACCATGCGGCCGCGCTGCACGGCCGGGCGCTGGGCGATCTGGTCTGTCCAGCGCAAGACGTTTTTATAGTCTTGCACCTGCAGGAATTCGCCGGCCTCGTAGAGCTGGCCTTTGACGAGGGTGCCGTACCAGGGCCAGATCGACATGTCGGCGATCGAGTAGTCGCTGCCCGCCAAATAGGGGCTTTCGGCGAGACGCCGGTCAAGCACGTCGAGCTGGCGCTTGACCTCCATCGCATACCGATCGATGGCGTATTCAATCTTGCTCGGCGCGTAAGCGTAGAAGTGACCAAACCCGCCGCCCAGAAAGGGCGCGCTGCCCATCTGCCAGAACAACCACGACAGGCATTCGGCGCGTTCGGCGCCGCCGTGTGGGAGAAAGGCGCCGCCAAACTTCTCGGCCAGGTGCATCAGGATCGCGCCAGACTCGAACACGCGTACCGGCGTGGGCCCACTGCGGTCGAGCAGGGCCGGGATCTTGGAGTTCGGGTTGACCGCGACGAAGCCGCTGCTGAACTGATCGCCTTCGTTGATCTTCACCAGCCAGGCGTCGTATTCCGCACCGCGATGGCCCAAGGCGAGCAACTCCTCCAGCATCACCGTGACCTTCACGCCGTTCGGCGTGGCCAGCGAATACAGCTGCAGCGGGTGATGGCCCACCGGCAGGTCTTTCTCGTGGGTCGGGCCCGCGATCGGTCGATTGATGTTCGCAAAGCGACCACCGTTTTCCTTCTTCCAGGACCAGACGCTCGGCGGCGTGTAGGAAGACGAGTCATTCATGCAGCGATCTCCAAAGAGGGGCAGGTGCGCACGGTACATGTGGCGCGACGGGCCTGTGCACTGTAGGGATTCGCTTTTTGGCAAATCAACACACCCACTGACCGGCCTGCCGAGCAAGCCGCGACTTGGCGAGCCAAAACATCGGCCCGACGGCCTCTCGAATTCTGCAGCGAGGGATTCTCCGGGGATGTGGGCCTGTTGGCCTCGAACACAATGCGCTGGGCCCCTGCGTTCAGCAAACAGTCAGCGGATTCGGGAGACCATTTCCCAGAGAAAACGACAACGCCAAGGAGACACAAATGAAGACTTGCACCCTCGCAGAGCGCGGCCCGCGCGTGCGCATCACGGTTCGTGCCGTGCTGCGTGTTTTGTTGCCTGCGCTGGCCCTCATGGGCTTCGGTTCGCAGCTGATGGCCAACACGTTGACCCAAAATGTGTCGTGGACCATTGACCGGGCCGGCACCACCGCGAAGTACCGCGTGGTGGCCTACGGAGACTCGATCTACGCTGGCTACAACACGAGCATCTTCAGCGCGGCAAAGTACGCCGCGCCGACGGTCGACGCCGAATACCTCTCGGCGCTGTGGAATGCCGATATCGAAAGCGTGCGCCGCGCCAAGTCGGGCGCCGTGGCCTCGGATGTCTACAACAACAAGATCGTGGCCGAGAAGTCGTACATGCAGGCCAGCACGACCCGCGTGGTCACCTTCGAGATGTGCGGCAACGATGGCCTGCAGGCGCGCTCGAGCTTCAAAAGCCAATCGGGTACCTGCAGCTACGCCGGCATGGACTCCGCGGTGAGCAGCTGCAAGACCCACGTCGCTGCTGCGATGGACTTCATCAACGCCAACGCCTATGCCGGCACCAAGTTGAAGATCATCTCGAACCTGCACTACCCGGGCTACGCCGCCGACAACACGCAGAGTTCTTGCCGGGACGCTTCCACGGGCGCCACAGTCAACCTGCAAACCACCTTCTTGCCCAAGCTCGCGGCGATGAACTTCTGGATGTGCGAGTACGCGCGGCAAAAGGGCTTTCAGTGCGCCGACAGCTTTGCCCAATACATGGGGGCCGACTACGACAGCAATGGCGACGGCCAGGTCGACTCCGACGGCCTGCGTTACGTGGCCGGTGAGAGCGAAGCGAGCTACGTGACCCGCGTCACCACGACGCTGCGCACGACGATCCGCGACGCCAACACCCATTTCACCTCTGCCGGCAGCAGCTTCGACTACATCCAGTCCGACGACACGCACCCGACCTACACCGGCGGCACCGTCAAGGCGGGTCTGTTCGGCGGCAGCACGGGCTCGGGCGCCCCGCGCTACACCTCGTTCACCGGCGGCAAGAGCCCGATCTGGAACCAGTACGGCCACGAACGCATGGGCTGGGCCATCTCGACCTCCAACCCGGCGGCGCCCTGAGGCACGGCAGGCATTCCCATGAACGGGCCTCGTCGTTCTGGCCCAGGGCCGACCGATCCGGCCCCCGAGAGCCGGGCCTTTGGCCCGTCTTTCGGCTACCTTGTGGTGGCGCTGCTGGTGGCGGCAGGCGCGACGGCCTACGGGGTGTCGCTGCTTGACGAGCCTGTGCATGTGGCCAGCAGCGCCGCGCTTGCAGCCCCCTCGTCCGGCGCGTCGCGTGACGTTGTTCCGGTAGCTCCCGCCGAGCCTGCGTCTCTTCGGCCCGCGGCCGCCGCGAGCAGCCCGCCTCCCTCTTCGCCACAACAGATCCCACGCATGCGCGACCCCGACGGCGACCAGACACCCGACCTGCGCGACTACATCAACGCCGGCGAGAAGCCCACCATGAACGAGGTGATCGAGCGGCTGCACCAGGCTGGCGTCACCACCGGCCTCGGTGCTTTCAACCCCCCAGGCACTCGCCCGCACTTGATGGGCTTGGCCGTGCCCGAAGACTTCGCGCTGCCCGAAGGCTACGTGCGCCACCACCAGGCCACCGACGACGGCCAGCGCATCGAAGCGGTCCTGATGTTCGCGCCGAACTACCAACTGTACGACGCCGACCACAAGCCGATCGACATGCCCAAGGACCGCGTCGTGCCGCCGGAACTCGCCC
>JBBRFR010000103.1:0-11052 GCA_038241485.1 Burkholderiales bacterium | reverse complement strand
CCCTGAAGTCGCCGGCCTTCTACATAGGCGCGCTGGGTTCGCGCGGCAACACCGGCAAGCGCCGCGAACGACTGCTGCAGTTCGATTTGTCATCGGCCGAGATCGACCGGCTGCACGGCCCGATCGGTCTGGACATCGGGGCGAAGACGCCCGCCGAGATCGCAGTCGCTATCGTCGCCGAGATCGTCGCGGTGAAGAACGGCGTGCTGCTGACCCAGAAGAAGCAAGGGTCGTCGGTCCCGATCGCCGGAGCGAGCACCCCCGCAGCGGCGTTGTTGCGTGAGAGCCCCGCCGCCTGATCCACCACAGCGAGACTTGTAACTACTTGCAAGCTTTGTTCGCTTCGAAATAGATCAAGCGTCCGGCGTTTTACCAGCTGTTTTTGTCAGCACTCGCTGTTCTAGGGGTGGCGGCGGAAGCAGTGTGGTCGTTTGCCCGGTTGCCCGGGCTCCATGAACTTGTAACATCGTTCCACCTCGGGTTACGGAGCCTGTACGCGCAGGCCGTAGCCTTCACCTCCGCAGCTATTGCCATAGGTGTGCCGACGCCCAGACGCCAGTCTGGCAACACCAAACGGTAGTGCAGAACGACTTGACGAGAGCGGTATCGCTTTCGGCCGGGTCGGCCACAGCACTGCCAGACCGAAGGGTTCGCTCGTGATTCACACGGGCTGCCTTGTGACCCAGAACGTGAGCCTGTGGAGAATTCCGAATGAAGCTGCAAATGAATTACGCCGTTGTGGCGATGGCCGAGATTGTCAGCGCGCTGGCGCTTGCCGGATGCGGCGGCGGGGCGGCGGGCGATGCCCCGGTTGATGCAGTTGCCGCAGAGTCTCCGACGGCGCAGGCTGAGGCCTTTCGTCGCAAGCCTGTTCTGGCGATCACCACGAATTCCGGAACGGGCACGCCGGCCCTCAAACTTGAAGGCTCTGTGTCGGGTTCCATTGGCGGGATTGCCGTGACCTGGGCCAACGACCGCGGTGGCTCCGGGGCGGCGGTGCTTGCAAACCCCGTCAATTCGATGGTGGTGTGGTCAGCGACCTCGATTCCTCTGGCCAGTGGCGTCAATACGATCACGGTCACTGCCGTCAATTCGCTGGGCGGCAAGACGACGGCCAGCATTTCCGCGACGGGTGTCTCCCAGCCTCCTGCACCGGCACCGGCACCGGCACCCGCACCCGCACCCGCACCCGCACCCGCACCCGCACCCGCACCCGCACCCGCACCCGCACCTCAATGGACCAAGGTCGCGTCCGAGAACCAGTCCTTTACTGTCAGCGGGACCAAGACAATCCGCTACGGGATGGATTCACGCTGGATTCAGAAGACCGTCGCCGGCAACGCTCCATGCAGCAATACATTCTTTGGAAGTGATCCGGCGCCGGGTACGGTGAAGCAATGCGACGCTCAGGCCAGTGCACCAGCACCTGCACCTGCACCAGCACCTGCACCGGCACCTGCACCGGCACCGGCACCGGCACCGGCACCGGCACCGGCACCGGCACCGGCACCGGCACCGGCTGGCGCTGTCACCTACTACTTCTCGGATTGCCAGAGCGGCGCCGCGGTGGGCTGCCTGCCTGGTAGCAATGCCAGCGCCGGCACGCAAGCGGCCCCGAAGCAAAACCTGGCGGGCCTCAACGTCAACACCCTGCCGGCTGGCTCGCGCCTGCTGTTCAACCGCGGCGGCTCATGGGCCGGCTTCTCGATGAGGCTCGAAAACCTCAACGCGACGGCCACGGCGCCCCTGACATTCGACGCCTACGGCAGTGGCCCGGCGCCGCTGATGCGCGTGGCGTCCGGCAACATGTTCAACATCGGCGGCGGCTGGGGCAACCAGACCAATGACGGTGGCTACGTGATCCGCAACCTCAAGCTCGACGGCATGGGCACGGCCGAGTGGGGCGTGTGGTTCGTGCAGAACGTGCGCGACGTGATCCTGGAGAACAACGAGGTCACCGGCTTCCGGATTGCCATCAACTCGAACGACGGCAGCCCTTACGGTGTCACGGGCGTGACGCTGCGCAACAACAACATCCACCGCAACCGTGCGATGGGTTTGCTGGGGCACTACAGCAACCTGCTGATCGAGGGCAACCTTTTCGAGGCGAACAACTTTAGTGGCAGCACCTTCGACCATGGCACCTACATCGGTGGCGGCCACAACATCACGTTGCGCAACAACCGCTACGTCCGCAACTCGGTGGTTAACGGTGTCTGCCAAGGTGGCAACATGACCTTCCACGGTCAGGTCGACGGTCTGTTGATCGAGAACAACACCATCGAGCAAAACGCTGCGGCGTCGCAATGCTGGCTGATGTCGATCACGCAGGGTTACAGCTCGGCCGAATGGTTCCGCAATGCCGTGGTTCGCAACAACAAGCTGATCAACGGCGGCAACACCGTGATGGCGATTCAGTCTGCACCTGGTGTCGTGGTGGAAGGCAACGTGGCGATCAACACCCAAGCGACCACGCAGACCAGCTTTGCCATCGGCAGCGGCCCCGGCCCGTACCAAGATGGTGATGCGGCCGACGCGAATGCCATCGTGCGCAACAACATCTCTTGCCGCGTCAACGCGGGTGCAGGTGGCTCGGTGGTAAACGTCAACTCACCGGGGTCGACCTCACTGAACAACACCGTGCTCACCGGCGCGGCGGCGACCACCGGGGCTTGCGCTCGATGAGCAGGAGCCGCCGCTGACCCGGCGGTTCAAAACCGGCAAAGGCCTCGCAGGCAACTGCGAGGCCTTTTTCTTTGCGCGTTTCGGGGAGGGCCTTTTGCGGAGGGCCTTTTGGGCCGGGAGGTGAGGCGGCTGAGGTATTCTGGCTTCGGCTTAAGGCAAGCTGAATGGGGTTGTGAATATGCAAATGGGGATGCTGATGCGTTCGCGTTCTGTCGTCTTGATCGCCATCGTGTGCATGGGCCTGGCTTGGTCTGCCGGCGCGTCGGCGGCCGGGCGCACGTACTACTTCTCTGACTGCCAGCCAGGCGCCGCAGCGACCTGCGTGCCCGGCAATGACGCCAACTCAGGCACCGGTGAAAAATCTCCGAAGCGCACGCTTGCGAGCGTGAACGTCAATGCGCTGCCGGCCGGCAGCAAGCTGCTGCTGGCACGCGGTGGTGTGTGGGTGCAGTCGATGACACTGCTGGACAACCCGAACGTCACGGCCGAGGAGCCCTTGGTCATCGACGCCTATGGCAAGGGCGACAAGCCGTGGCTGCAGGTGCCCAACCTGAAGGCCTCGGCCTTCATCTTCGGCACCTACAACAACACCTCCTACGATGGCGGCTACACCCTGCGCAATCTCAAGATCGACGGCATGGGCACCACGGACTGGGGTTTCTTCCTCATCCACAACCTGCACCACCTGACCATCGAAGACAGCGAGATCACCGGCTTTCACATCGGCATCCACTCGCAATCCAGGGGGCCGCGCGGCGTGACCCACGTGGTCATCCGCAACAACAGCATCAGCCGCAACCGCGGCATGGGCATCCTCGGGTCTTTCAACGACACCCTGATCGAGGGCAACCTGTTCGAGGCCAACAACTTCTCGGGCAGCGGCTTTGACCACGGCACCTACCTGTCGGGCAGCGACCCGCACGGCGGCAAGAACGTCACGCTGCGCAACAACCGCTTCATCCGCAACTCGGTGGTGAATGGTGTGTGCCGTGGCGGCAACATGACCTTCCACGGGCAGATGGACGGTGTGCTCATCGAGGGCAACACCATTGAGCAAGACTCTGCTGCGCCGACTTGCTGGTTGATGTCCATCACCCAGGGCTACGCTTCGGCCGAGTGGTTTCGCAACTTCGTGGTGCGCAACAACAAGCTGATCAACGGTGGCAACAACGCCCTGGTGGCGCAGTCAGCGCCCGGCATCGTGGTCGAAGGCAACGTGATCATTAACACCCAGCCGACTGACCAGACCGCCCTGACCGTGGGCGGCGGTCAGTTCCAGGGTGGTGACGTGCCCGACGCCAATGCCATCGTTCGAAACAACACGCTGTGCAGGGTGAATGCGGGCGCTTCCGGGTCGGTCACCAGGGTGAATTCACCCGGCGCGACTGTCAAAAACAACGTCGTGCTGAGCGGCGCCGCAGCCAGCACCGGTGTGTGCGCGCGCTAGTTGCGCTGGCGTGCGCCAGCGCCACCCTGGGAACGGCTGCTGCTGCAACCGCGCCGACCTACTACTTCTCTGACTGCCAGCCTGGCGCGGCCGCCACCTGCGTGCCCGGCAATGACGCCCATGCGGGCACCAGCGAGAAGCTGCCCAAGCGCACGCTGGCGGGCCTGAACATCAATGCCTTGCCGGCGGGCAGCAAGCTGCTGCTGGCGCGCGGCGGCGTGTGGCTGCAGCCGATGATGATCCTGGACAACCCGAACGTCAGCGCCGAGCAGCCCCTGGTCATCGATGCTTACGGCACGGGGGAGCGGCCCTGGCTGCAGGCGCCTGGACTCAAAGCCGCCGCGTTCATGTTCGGCAAGTACAACAACACGGCCTACGACGGCGGCTACACGCTGCGCAACCTCAAGCTCGACGGCATGGGCAGCTCGGCGTGGGGGCTGTTCCTCATCCACAACCTGCATCACGTGACCATCGAGAACAGTGAGATCACCGGCTTTCACATCGGCATCCACGCCCAGGCGAAGGCGCCGCGCGGGGTCAACCATGTGCTCATCCGCAACAACTCCATCAGCCGCAACCGCGGCATGGGGATCCTCGGCCAGTTCAACGACAGCGTGATCGAAGGCAACCTCTTCGAAGGCAACAACTTCTCAGGCAGCGACTACGACCACGCCATTTACCTCTCGGGCAACGAGGCGGGTGGGCGCAACAGCGTGGTGCGCAACAACATCTTCCGCCACAACTCGGTGGTCGACGGCGTGTGCCGGGGCGGCAATGTCACCATGCACGGCCAGATGGACGGCATGCTGATCGAAGGCAACACCATTGAGCAGCGGGCCTCGGCGCGCAGCTGCTGGGGTTTTTCGATCACGAGTGGCTACAAGACCGCCGAGTGGTTCCGCAATTTCGTCATCCGCCGCAACACGGTGGTCAACCTCGGCGAGTGCGCCTTCTGCATCAACGCCTCGCCCGGCATCGTGGTCGAAGACAACCGGGTGTTCAACGACCAGAAGACCGCTCACGCCGCGGTGATGATCACCCGCGGCAACAAGGGCCCGGGCGATGCCGACGACCGCGATGCAGTGGTTCGCGGCAACGTGGTGTGCTTTCCGTCTGGCGCGTCGAGCCAGGTGGCCTTGAAACTGAGCACGCCGGGCGCTGACGTCAGCGGCAACCTCGCCTTGACGGGCGAGGCCGCGACCCGAGGCGTCTGCGCCCGCTAGGTCGCGAGGGTCGTCAAGCCCCTCAGCGCCAGGTGGCCCGGCCCGGTGGGGCACGGCGCGGGGCCATTCCACCTGGGCGCGCCGCGACAGCTTGCTTCGTGCGCTCTTGCGCTCGCGTGAGCGGCTCGCCGCGCGCCACAAGCTGCGTGAACCCGACCATCAAGCCGGCCAGGCACCAGTAGATCGGGTAGACGAAACAGATCGGGCTCACCGTTGCAATGGTGATGAGCACGCCCACGACGGTGGCGAGCAGCGCCCGCCCGAGCACATGGCGCTCGTCGTTCTTGTCGAGCTTCAGGAGGCTTGCGAAGACGCCCGCCATCGCCACCAGCACCAGCCCCGCAAACAGGGCCAGCGAGACGATGCCGCCCTTGAGCGCGATCATGATGTAGGTGTTGACCACGTCGATGATGCCGTCGCTGCCGCGCAGGGCCTCGATGTCCGGGATGGTGGCGAAGTCGAAGTTGCCGAAGAACGGGTACCTCAGGATGACCTTGATCGCCACATCGGCCAGGTTTTCGCGGAAGTCAACGTTGCGCGCGTCGACGGTGCCGATCCACGGCAGGTGGTCGATGATCGACAGGCCGGCCTCGGTGCTGAGCAGCAGCGGCAGCGACAGCAGGATCACCCCCACGATCTTCCCGAGATTGGCCACCGGTGACGGGCCGAGCAGGATGAAGACCACGATGATGGCCACGCCGCCCACCCAGGGCCCGCGCGCGAACGCGCCCACGATGCCGGCGAACATCAGCGCCATGCCCATGTGCCGCAGCCACTTGTTCTCGACCAACGTGCGTGTGTACAAGTAGATGCCGATGCCCACCGACGCCGTGTAGCCGGCAATGATGGACTGCCCGGCCGTGCCTTCGGCGCGCAGCATGCCCGAGCGGATCAGGTAGCCACGGTCGCCCATGCTCACGCCCAGGGCGCGGTCGAGCGAAGAATAGAGCAGCCAGCGGCGCAAGAATTCGAAGGCGACGATCGCGCAGAAGACCCACATCGCCACGGTGAGCGCGCTCATCGCGTCACGGTACGTCTGCATCGAGCGCAGTGAGCGGCTGGCCACGTAGTACAGCAAGAAGACGTTGGTGAAGGCGTAGAAGACGCTGTCGCGCAGCACGCTTGGCACGGTGCGCTCGGGCAGGGTGAGCACGATCTCGAGCGCGAACATGGCGATCATGATCTTGTCGCACAGCAGCCGCCCGAAGGGCTCGACGCCCGGCTGCTTGCGCAGCTGCCACCAGGCCGGCACCAGGATGAAGAGCGACAGCAGGCGCAGCGGTTCGATCGCGAACAGCTCTTTCACGATGCCACCGCCTGAAATGGAGGCCGCCAGCCGTGGCAGCGCCAGCATCACCGCGAGGTAGAGCGCAAACTTGTTCGACTCGCTGCGCGCCGCGTAGATCAGCGCGCCCGAGGCCAGCAGCGCGAACAGCCAGAAGTTGTGCGCCAAGAAGGCCGCGAGCGTCAGCGCAAACCACAGGTTGCGGCGCCGCTTGAAATCTTCGAGCGTGCAGTGCTGCCCCGTGAGGGCCTTCTGCGCAAACGCGAACACCACCGCCGCGATGGGCAGGATGAAGATGAGGGCTCTTAAATGTTCAGGCAACCGGCTTCTCCGGTACAACGCAGGCGCTGCGAGGGCGACGAAAATTCAGTGTAAGCCGGCGGCGATGGAGCCGAGGGCCTGTTCAGTTGACCTTTTCCAGCGTGTGGAAGGTGGAGCGCGGCGTGAGCCCTTCCAGGTCGTAGCCGCAGGCCTCGACGTGCGGGCGGAAGAAATCGAGGTCGTAGCGCGCCCAGGCGTGGCAGCCAAAGGGCAGGCGATCGCCGTTGAGCTTGTAAAGACGGCGCGGCAGAGCCTCGAACGAGAACTCGCGTGCCTGGTCGAACGAGGCCACACGAAACCAGCCCAGGTGCCGGTTCACCACCACGCCCCAGAAGTTGTCTTCGCCGCGCGGGAACACCAGGCTCGGGTACGCGCCGCGCACGATGCGCAGCAGATCACCTGGCACGCGGCGCAGGGCCTGCAGCGGTTGGCGCCGGGCATGGGAGGCCCACAAGCGCAACCACAGCCAGGCGGAGCGCCGCCCGCGCAACATCGACGACACCTTGCGCAGCGAAAACCCGCCGTTGCCCACACCCAGCACCGGCGACGAGTCATTCGCCACCACGTGCCCCTCAAACCAAGGCGCACCGATGTAGTCGAGCCCGGTGGCGCACCACTTCTCCAACTCATCACGGAAGACGAACACATCAAGCTCGTAGAACAGCACGTACTCGTAGGCCTGGTAACGCTCGTACAGGAAGGGTTCGATCTTCAGCTTGGTGAAGTCGGCATAACTCGACTGCCAATGCGGCGCGATGTGATCGACCTCGATGTCGGGAATGATGGCCTTGTAGGCGCTGGTGTCCATGCCCTCGGGGCACACGAGGCGGATCGGGTAGTGCCCCAGCACCTTGAAACACTGCCGCAGCGAGATCTGCTCCAGCGGTGAGATGGTCGGCAGGTGGACCGTGATCAGGACAACGACCCGCATCGGGGCTCCTCTGTTGGTGTTCGCTTGCATGCAGCGCGCATTGTTGCCGTTACAGGCTGCGTGCGAACCCACCTGATCGCGGGCTCGGGCCCCAGGCCCGCGTGACTCAGGTCACGCCCAGGCGAGCTGGGCCCGCGCCAGGGGCAGCTCGCGAATGCGCTGGCCGGTGGCGCGAAAGATTGCATTGCACACGGCCGGCGCGATCGGTGGCAACGCCGGCTCACCCAAGCCGCTGATGGGGTTGTTCGAGGTGATGAAATGAACCTCGATCACCGCCGGCGCATCGGCCATGCGCAGCAGGGGGTAGTCGTGGAAGTTGCTCTGCACGACCCGACCACGATCGATGTCCACCTGCTGGAACCAGGCCGCGCTCAGGCCGTCGACGATGGCGCCTTGCACCTGGGCCTCAGCACCGCTCAGGTTGACGATCTGCTCGCCTACGTCGCACACGCACACGACCCGATCGACCTTGAGGCGGCCATCGGCCGACACCGTGACCTCGGCCACTTGGGCCACGTAGCCGCCATAGCTCGCGTGAAAGGCGACACCTTGCGCCTGGCCGCGCGGCATGGTGCGGCCCCACTGGCTCTTTTGCGCCACGGCCTGAAGCACGCGGCGCATGCGCGCCACCTGGTAGCCCTGGCCGCGCGAAAACAGGCCGCCCGGGCGCATTTCTTTTTTGTTGCCCAGCAGGGAGAGGCGGAACTCGACCGGGTCGCGCTTGGCCGCATGCGCCAGCTCGTCGATGAAGCTCTGCACCACCCAGGCGTGCACGTTGGCCTTGGGTGCGCGCCAGGCGCCGGTCGGGATGCCGCATTCGATGACACTTTGTTCCAGCATGCAGTGCTCGACCCAACGGCCCGGGAACTCATTGCGGTCGAGCACGCTGTCAGCCCGGCCACCGCGCCCGAAGCAGA
Source organism: Burkholderiales bacterium (assembly GCA_038241485.1). Lineage (GTDB taxonomy): Bacteria > Pseudomonadota > Gammaproteobacteria > Burkholderiales > Burkholderiaceae_C > Rhizobacter. The sequence continues at coordinate 2,243 of JBBRFR010000103.1, read as the reverse complement.
TGCTGTGGTCGTGCCAAGCCACCACCTCGCCACGGGCGTTCACGCCGCCACGCATGCGGTGAAAACCGCCCGAGCGGTAGTGGTCGTGCTGCATGTCGTCTTCGCGCGACCACACCAGCTTGACGGGCGTTGACGTGCGCTGCGCAATTGCCGCCGCCTCGACCACGTAGTCGCTGCTGAGGCGGCGCCCGAACGCGCCACCACCTCGCAAGATGTGCAGGCGGATTTTCTCTTTGGGCAGGCCCAGGCTCGCGCTCACGTGGTCGAGCGCCCACGACGGGCTTTGAGAGGCTGTCCACAGTTCCATCACACCGCCCTCGAACGATGCGGTGCAGTTCAGCGGCTCGAGTGCAGCATGCGCGACAAAGGGGTAGACGTACCAGCCCTCAACGCGCTGCGCCGCGCTGGCGAGTGCGCTTTCCACATGGCCGTCTTGGCGCAGCACCGTGGTGGCGGGCTGGCCTGCCAGCTGCGCGGCCTGCGCGGCGAAGCCGGCCCAGCTCTGGCTGGCGGTGGCACCCTCTGCCCACTGCACCTTCAGCCTCTTGCGCGCGCTCAGCGCGGCCCAGGTGGAGTCGGCCACGATGGCCACGCCAGGCAGCAAGCCCAGCACACCGCCAATGCCCGAGAGCACGAACGCGTCGCGCACGCCAGGCAGAGCCTTGATCTCATCCAAGTTGGCGCTGGCCACCTGGCCGCCGAAGACGGGGCACTTCTCGTAGACGGCGTAGCGCATGCCAGGCAGTTGCATGTCGATGCCGAAGAGCGGCGCGCCACGCACGATCTTGTCGTTGTCGACACCCCCAACGCGGGTGCCCAGCAGCTTGAAGTCTTTCGGGTCTTTGAGCTTCACTGCGCGTGCGCTGGGCACGGGCAGGGCCGCGGCCCGCGAGGCGAGTGCGCCATAAGCCAGCGAGCGGCCCGATGCGCGGTGGTGCACGGCGCTGAGCGCGGCGTGGCACTCGCGTTCGGGAACCCCCCAGGTTTGCGCGGCCGCTGTGACGAGCATGCTGCGCGCGGTGGCACCGAGCACACGAAACGGCTGGTAGTTCTTCAGCGTCGAGGTGCTGGCGCCGCTGAACTGGTTGCCATAGGCCGCGTCGAGATCGCCTTGTTCAACGACCACGTCTTTCCAGTCGACCTCGAGCTCTTCGGCCAGGACCATCGGCAACGAGGTCTTCACACCCTGGCCCACCTCCATCTGCTTGGAGACGAGGGTCACCACACCCTCGGGCGAGATGCGAATGAAGGCGCTGGGCTTGAAGGCGGGGCCCGCTGGCACCTTGCCCGCCGGGGCTGGCTTGGACGCATCACCCGGTGAACGCAGCGCGAACCCCAGCACCAGCCCGCTGCCGGCCAGGGCCGACACGGCCAGGAAGCCGCGGCGGCCAATGCGTTTGAGTTGGGGTGGTGTCTTCGTCACGGGCGAGCCCTTTGCGGCAGGGTTGCGAACTATTTCACTGCCAGTGTGATTCATTCGTTGTACCACTGGCTTCCACACGCCTATCTAGGGGGTCGGGAGGGGGCTTGTTGCCGCACATAATTCCGAGGGTTTTTGCGCAACTCGCAAGGTTTTTTGCCCTGCTATCGGGTGAAATTTGATGTCAAGTAGGGTGCGCCGCTCAACCCGTCTCGACGAGCGTTCGAGCGCTCAAGAATCCCGGCTGGAATCAACCAAGAGCAAATATGGCGAATTCATGGCGTAGCGTCCTCATCGGTTCCGAGTCGTTGTTGATTCAGTGCGGGCAGGTGCTCGAACAAGCGGGCCATCAGGTGATCGCCGTGGTCACCACCCGCCCCGCCATCCGCCGCTGGGCTGCCGGCCGCGGCATTCGTGTGCTGGCCGACACCCAGGCCTTGCTGGCCGCACAAGACCTGCAGCCCGTCGACTACCTCTTCAGCATCACCAACCTGTCGGTGCTGTCGGCCGAGGTGGTGGCGCTGCCCACACGCGCCGCGATCAACTTCCACGACGGCCCGCTGCCCGAATACGCTGGCCTGAACACACCCATCTGGGCCATGCTCAACGGTGAAGCCGGGCATGGCATCACCTGGCATTTGATGACGCAGGCGGTCGACCAGGGCGACATCCTGGTGCAGCGCCGCTTCGAGCTGTCTGACAACGAAACCGCGCTCACGCTCAACACCAAGTGTTTTGCGGCCGGCATGGAGAGCTTTGAAGAGCTCGTCGCCGGCCTGGCCAGAGGCGAGCTCAAGGGCCAGCCGCAGACCGCCGGGGCGCA
>JBBRFR010000102.1:0-11065 GCA_038241485.1 Burkholderiales bacterium | reverse complement strand
CCCGACCGCTGCCGCTGGCACGGTCTACCCGTGAGGTTGCCATGAGCATCACTCGATTGGTTCTTGCAGCCGGCCTCTCGGCCATGGCCATGACCCTGGGCGGATGCTGGGGGGGTGACGACGACACGGCAACTGTGCCGCCGCCCCGCACCGCGGTGCCCGACAGCGCAGGCGCCAGTGCCGCAGCTTTCGTCAGCTTCCTCATGACCCTGGTCGCGAGCGACGAGTCTTCCGAGCCCTTGACCATCCCGGACACGTTCGCCGTCCCGCCCGAGGAAAGCGCCGAGCCGATACCGCTGGTCTGAGCCCTCACACAAGGCAGCCCGCAGCGGGCTGCCTTGTGGTGGGTCTGGAGCCTGCGCGTCCTTCGGTGAAAGTGGTCTTACACGGCCAGGTGGCGGCGCGGGTGCAAATATGCTCCAATTGGATTCCAAATAGAATCCAGGTGGATGGCATGGCAAGCAACAATCTGATCGAACCCCGGCAGCGCGCGGGCGAGACCGAGAAGATGACGGTCAACGTGGGCGTGGTCGACCTGGGCCACGTTGACCTCCTCGTGCAAGAGGGCTTTTATTCGAACCGTTCCGACCTCATCCGGACGGCGTTGCGCAACCAACTGGCCCTTCACGCCGACACAGTCAAACAGACCGTGGCACGGCGCACGCTGACGGTCGGGCTGCAGCACTACAGCCGGGCCGATCTCGAGCGCGCGGTGGCGGCCGGCGAGCGGCTGCAAGTGCAGGTTGTTGGGCTCGCGCGCATCGCAGACGACGTGACCCCTGAACTGGCGCGCGCCGCGATCGAGTCCGTGACCGTCCTGGGCGCGTTCCAGGCCAGTACTGCCGTGCGGCGGGCTTTATCCGACCGCATCCTTTGATTCATTCCCCAACCCGACAACAGGAAAGCACCCTATGAGAACCCCATTCAACATCCGCGCGCCGTCTTTCGACGCGCACGCCATCAACGAAACGATTCGCAGCGCGTTGGCTTGCGCGGGGCTCGACACCACGGCGGGCCCGATGCTCGGCGTGACCGACACCATTCGCCGCGCACTGTCTGCGGCGGGATTGCCGACAACGCAGGGTGATGCGCTCGCTCGCGAAGACGTCATCGACGTGATCGACGTGGTGGCGCGCGAGGTCGATGTTCGAGAGCACGCCGACCGCGCACCCACTCGGCCGCCATCGAGGGACGCACCGCAGGTGCCCGCCGGCACGTTTGACTCGTGCACCTACGCCAACCGAGCGGGCAGCCGTGCGTACAAGCTCTATGTGCCCGCGCGCATCGAAGCTTCGCCGCCGCCGCTGGTGGTGATGCTGCATGGCTGCACCCAGTCGGCCGACGACTTCGCTGCCGGCACCCGGATGAACCGGCTCGCCGACGAACACGGCTTTCTGGTGGCCTATCCCGAGCAGGCAAACAGCGCGAACCCTTCGAAGTGCTGGAACTGGTTCAAGGCACAAGACCAGGTGCGCGACAGCGGAGAGCCTTCCCTGATTGCCGGGATCGTGCGGGAGGTCGCCGAACGCCACGGCGTTGATACGCGCCGCATCTTTGTGGCAGGGCTCTCGGCCGGCGCCGCGATGGCGGTGATCCTTGGTGAGACGTATCCAGAGCTGTTCGCCGGCGTCGGCGCGCACTCCGGGTTGCCGTACCGCAGTGCGCACGACATCCCGTCGGCCATGGCTGCAATGAAGGGAGGCCGCAGCGGGCTCGCAAGCCTCAAGGCGACGCAAAGCCCAGACGCCGCACCGCGGAAAAAGATCGCGCAGGCCGTGCCGACCATCGTCTTCCACGGCGACCGCGATCACACCGTGCAGCAAGCCAACGGCATCGAAATCGTGCAGCAGGCGAAGAGCGCCCATTCTGCGGCCGAGGCAGATCAGGCCATGCGCGACAGCATGGAGCGAGGCACATCGCCAGGCGGGCGAAACTTCAGCCGCACGCTGCATGCCGACGCAGCCGGGCGGCCCTGCATCGAGTCCTGGACCGTGCATGGTGCCGGTCATGCATGGGCTGGCGGCAGCGCCAACGGCTCGTACACCGACCCCAGCGGGCCCGATGCCTCGGCCGCAATGGTGCGCTTCTTCCTTTCCCTGCCTCGCGCTGGCTCTGCATGAGGAGGCGGGTCACTCACAAGCTTGTCGGCTCAGTTTCTCTTCGCCGAGCGACCCTCACACGCTGATCAGATGTGCATCGCAGCCTGGGCACCCAGCGCGGCTCGAAGGTAGATAGCAGTCACGCCGGAATGGCTCTGCGCGACCCGCGCCGGCGTGCCTTCAGCGACCAGCCGACCGCCTTCTTCACCCGCGCCTGGCCCCATGTCGATGACCCAGTCGCAGGCGGCGGCGACCCGCATGTCATGCTCGACCAGCACGACCGTGTTGCCGGCTTCGACCAGGGTCTGCAGCTGCGCCATCAAGCGATCGACGTCGGCCGGGTGGAGGCCCGTGGTGGGTTCATCCAACAAGTACAAGGTGCGCCCGTGCTGCGCGCGTTGCAGCTCTGTCGCCAACTTGATGCGTTGCGCTTCGCCGCCGGAGAGTTCGGTGGCGGGCTGGCCCAGCCGCAGATAGCCGAGGCCGATGCCTTGCAACAGTTCGAGCGGTCTTTGCAATGCTGGCTCTGCCGCAAAGAACGCCGCTGCTTCGTCGACGGTCATGGCCAGAACATCCGCGATCGTCTTGTCACGTAGCCGGATGCGCATGGTGTCGGCGTTGTAGCGGCCACCATGGCAAGTCGGGCAGGGCGCATAGACACTGGGCATGAAAAGCAGCTCCACGCTCACGAAGCCCTCGCCTTCGCAGGTGGCACAACGCCCCTTGCTGACGTTGAACGAGAAGCGGCCGGCGTCGTAGTGTTTGGCTCGCGCGGCCGGTGTGGCCGCGAAAAGCTTGCGGACGTGATCGAACAGACCCGTGTAGGTCGCCAGGTTCGAGCGCGGCGTGCGGCCGATGGGCTTCTGATCCACCTGAACCAAGCGATCGATGCCTTGCAAGCCACCCACCAGTCGCCCTGCGATGAGACCCGGCATGGCCGGCTCCAACGGGTCGCCATCTTCTTCGACAGAAGCCGCTGCAGACGCATCGTCGGAGCTCAGTGCCAGGTTGACCAGGCTGACCAAGGCGAGGGTCACCAGACTGGATTTGCCCGAGCCGGAGACACCCGTGACCGCAGTCATCACGCCCATCGGAATACGCGCCTCGAGCCCCTGCAAGTTGTTGCATCGCAGACCCTTCAAATGCAGCCAGGCCGTGGCTTGCCGAGGCGGGCCTGGGGGCAGGGGCGCAGCAAAGAGGTAGCGCGCTGTCTGCGACTCTTTCACCGCTTCGAGCCCGGCCGGCGGGCCGCTGTACAGCACACGTCCGCCTTGCATGCCGGCCGCGGGACCGACATCAACGATCCAGTCGGCGCGACGCATCGTGTCGACATCGTGCTCAACGACGAACAATGAATTGCCCGCGTCCTTCAGGCGCTGCAGTGCGGACACGAGCGCGTCGCCATCTGCAGGATGCAAACCGGCCGTCGGCTCGTCCAGCACGTAGACCACGCCAAACAGGTTGGAGCGGATCTGTGTGGCCAGTCGCAGCCGCTGAAGCTCGCCGGGTGACAGTGTCGGGGTGCTGCGCTCCAGCGTCAGGTAGCCCAGCCCCAGGCCCTGCAAGGTATGCAGGCGCTCCAGGACATCACGCGCCAGACGCTGGGCGGCGAGGCGTTTTTCTGCCGACAGGTTGGGCGTGCGGCGCACGTCGGGTGCGCCCAGGTGCGCAGATTTTCCGGCGGACACGCGCTCAGACCTGTGTGCATCCGACTTGGCGCGACTCAAGGGTCGACTGTCATGAGAGGCGGCGAGTTTGCCCTCAGCGGCCATTCGCAACACCTCAGCCAGCCGCACAAGCGGCAGCCGCCCCATCTCAGCGATGTCAAGGCCCGCGAACTTGACCGCCAGTGCCGGTGCTTGCAAGCGCTTGCCGCGGCAGCTGGGGCAATCGGCGCCCACCATGTAGCGGGCTACGCGTTTCTTCATCAGGGCACTTTGCGTTGTGGCGAAGGTCTGCAACACGTATTTGCGCGCGCCGGTGAAGGTGCCCTGATAGCTGGGCTCCGCCTTGCGGCGCAACGCGACGCGCGTTTGCTGCGGCGTCAGCCCTGCATACACAGGCGCGGTGGGGTGCTCGTCGGTGAACAAGATCCAATCTCTGTCCTTCTTGGGCAAATCACGCCAAGGCGTGTCCACGTCGTAGCCCAGCGTGACCAGGATGTCGCGCAGGTTCTGGCCATGCCAAGCCGGCGGCCATGCGGCCACTGCGCGTTGGCGGATGCTGAGCGAGTCGTCTGGAACGAGTGTCAGCTCGGTCACGTCATAAACGCGGCCCAGACCGTGACAGCTGGGGCAGGCACCTTGCGGCGTGTTGGGTGAGAAATCTTCCGCGTACAACATCGGCTGCTCAGGCGGGTAGTTGCCCGCGCGCGAAAACAGCATGCGCAGCAGGTTGGAAATGGCGGTGATGCTGCCCACAGACGAGCGCGTGCTGGTGGCCCCGCGCTGCTGCTGCAACGCCACTGCCGGCGGGAGGCCGTCGATGGAGTCGACGTCGGGCACACCAACCTGATCGATCAAGCGCCGGGCATACGGTGAAACAGATTCAAAGAAGCGGCGCTGAGATTCCGCATACAGCGTACCGAATGCCAGCGACGACTTGCCGGATCCCGACACGCCGCTGAACACCACGAGCGCGTTGCGCGGAATGTCGACATCGACATTTTTCAGGTTGTGCTCGCGCGCGCCACGCACTCGGACAAAACCCGCGTTCAGCGCGCAAGCGCTGCCCTCGATTCCGGTTGTCACAGCTGCAATCCCTAGGTGCGCGATAACAGCTCGCCTGTGCGTTCCCGCAGCGGACGCGGCAGACCGCTGTTGTTGAATCCACGTGGCGACGATCGTAGTGACGCCGCCGCTCCCCCGCACCAGACAACTGCCCTATCGCTTGTAGGCCGAGGACGACAGCGCTGCGCCCTACCTCCGAGCGCGCGCCGGCCCGCGGCGAAAGTGAATAACCTCGGTGTTTACCTAAAAGAGCACATCGGGCAGGATAAGTCAGCCTCGGCGCCGAATCGTCGAAACCCTCACAGAAAGAGAAAGGATTTGGAAGCATGGAGATGATCTGGCAACGTCTCGCGGAGCTGGACTGGTCGCGCTGGAGCGGGCCGGCGCTCGCTGCGCTGCGCATCGTGTTGATCATTGCCGTGGCCTGGGTGTCTATCGCGGTGTTGCAACGGTTGGTGAAGGGGATTCGCGTTCGCGTGTCGGCCCGCATGGGCGGGATGGAATCCGCGCGGCGTGCCGAGACGCTGGGGCGCGTGGTGCGTTACCTGATCGCGTTGGTCGTGAGCGCCATTGCGGTGATGCTCGTGCTCGCAGAGGTTGGCGTGTCGCTCGCACCCATCCTCGGCGCGGCGGGGGTCATCGGCTTGGCCGTCGGGTTCGGCGCGCAAAGCCTGGTCAAGGACTACTTCACCGGCTTCTTTATCCTGTTCGAAGACCAGATCCGAACCGGCGATGTGGTCAAGATTGCCGACATCGGCGGCCTGGTTGAAGACATCACGCTGCGCCATGTGCGGCTGCGCGATTACGACGGCAACGTGCATTTCATCCCGAACAACCTCATCACCACGGTCACGAACATGAGCCGTTCGTTTGCGCAGGCAGTGGTCGACGTGGGCGTGGCCTACCGCGAAAACGTCGACCACGTGCTGCAGGTGATGAAGGAGGTTGGCGCGCAGATGAAAGACGACCCCGAGTTCGACGGGAAGATCCTCGATGCGCTGGACATCGCCGGGGTCGAGCGGCTGGACGACAGCGCGGTGGTGCTGCGCTGTCGCTTCAAGGTCGCGCCACTCCAGCAGTGGACCGTGCGGCGCGAGTTTCTGCGCCGGCTCAAGGCGGCATTCGACGAGCACGGCATCGAGATCCCGTTCCCGCACCTGACGGTGTATGCCGGGGTCGGCAAGGGCGGTGACGCGCCGGCCTTGCCAGTGCGTGTGTCAGGCAAGGCTACTCAGGCGCCGAGCCTCTCTCCCTTTGAGGCGGAACATGCCGGGCTCCGGTCATAGCCCGACGACGACCCGACCCACGCTTTCCCATGACACCTCGCACACACCACTTGCCCGCAACCTTGATCTGGTTGTGCTGTTGGGGAGCCCTTCTTGCCGGCTGCGCCACGCAGGATGAGCAAAGCGACGCCAAAGCCGCTCCCTCACCGGTGCGGCTGGAGGTCGATGCGCCGCGCCCGCTTGACAAGCTGCTGGAGAAAAACCTCGACCTCGCGCGCTTGGGCATCATCGCGCCCGGTGCAAGGCTCACCGACGCCGAACTGGCGCGCTTGGTGGCGGCCACACCGGAACAAGCACGCGAACTGCTGAAGACCGAGGGATATTTCAACCCGCAGGTCGATGTGGAACGCCTTGCGGGCGACCCACCTGTGGTGAAGGTGCAGGTGCAGCCCGGCCCTCGGGTGCAGGTGCGTGATGTGAGCATCGTGGTGCACGGGCCGCTGGCCGAGGCCACTCAGCGAAACGAGCCGTATGCACGCGAGGCCCAGAAGGCGCTGCGCCACGAATGGCCCTTGCCCCCTGGCGCGTGGTTTCGCAACCCGCTGTGGAGCGCAGGCAAGCGCGACGCGCTGGCCCACCTTCGTGCGCAGGCCTACCTCGACGCGACCTGGGAAGACACCGCCGCCCGCATCGAGGCCGACACTCAGCAGGCCGATTTGTCTCTCGTGGTCCAGAGCGGCCCCCTGTACCGCACCGGGCCTCTGCGCATAGAAGGCCTGCAATTCCACGACGAGAAAACCGTGCGCAATCTGGCCGATTTCGGCCCGGGCACCGTGGCCTCCGAGTCGCTGTTGCTCGACTTCCAGGAGCGGCTTCAAGACTCCAACTTGTTCGAGCGTGCCACCGTGCTCGTGGCGCCCGACTCGGCCGAACCCGCGTCTGCACCGGTCAACGTGCAGCTGCGCGAACGCAAGCTGCAAGATGCGACCTTCGGTATCGGCGTGAGCGCCGACGTGGGGGCGCGCGGCACGGTCGAGTATGTGCACCGCCGCCCCTTCGGCTGGGCGGCCATCGCACGCAACAAGCTGGAGGTGTCGCAGGTGCGCAATTCATGGCAGGGCGAGCTCAGCACCCACACGCTGCCCGACCTGTGGCGCAACCTGGTGAGCGGCTCGGCCGAGCGCATTGAGTCAGACACCGACACGGTCGTCTCGGGCAGCCTGCGAGTGGGGCGTGCGCAGCATTCACGGCGCATCGACCGCCTGGTGTTCGTCGACTTCAACCGCTCGCTGCGCCGCACCGTCCAGGGCAGCGACCAGTCGAACGCTCTCGGCGTGCATTACCACGGCATCTGGCGCGACGTAGACGACGCTGTGCTGCCCACGCGCGGCAACGTGTGGGCAGCACAGGTGGGTACCGGCGTGGCCGAGTCGAACCCCGGCGCGCGAGGCCCGTTCAGCCGGCTGTATGGCCGCTACCACGGCTACTGGCCGCTGGGGCGGCGCTGGTACGGCCAGGCGCGGCTCGAGCTGGGCCAGGTGTTTGCGCGCGACGACGTGACCGTGCCCGAGGCGCTGCGCTTTCGCGCCGGTGGCGACAATTCGGTGCGCGGTTATGCCTACCGCTCACTCACGCCACAGCTCGATGGCGTTGACACCGGCGGGCGGGTGATCTTCACGAGCAGCATCGAAGCCGCCCACCCGCTGCTGGCCCGCCTGCCCGAACTCTGGGGCGCGGTTTTCGTCGACGCAGGGCGGGCGGCCGACAGTTTCGATGGCCTCAAGCCGGCCGTCGGCGCCGGGGTGGGGCTGCGCTACCGCAGCCCGATCGGCCCAGTGAGCCTGGACCTCGCCTATGGCGAAGAGCTGCGCAAGTTCCGTTTGCACCTCAATGTGGGCGTGGCGTTCTGAGGCCGCATCAAATGACCACGCCCCCGCTCACACCCCAAACGACGCCGCCTGCCAAGGCAGCTCGCAGCCATCGCTGGCCGTGGGTGGCGGCCTGGGGGCTCGCGGCATTGCTGGTGGTGCTGGTGCTGAGCGCCGTCGCAGGGTTTGGCTGGCTGCGCACCGATCGCGGCCTGAACTGGGCGCTGGGCCAGGTGCCCGGCTTGCAGATCAGCGGCATGCGCGGGCGCCCCGACGGCGGCGCCTTTGCCGCGCAGCAACTGCAGTGGCAGTCACCCACGCTCACCATCACCGTGGAGCAGCTCGCCTGGCGAGACTTGCAGTGGCGCTGGCGGCCTTACCCCGGCGCTTGGTTGGGCATCACGCTGATCGAGCCGCAGGCGCAGCGCGTGGTGGTGCAAACGCGGCCCGGGCCCACTCCAGCATCAGCCGAGCCGCCCACTGACCTGCGCTTGCCCGTCGCGCTGGACGTGCAAGGGCTGCAGGTCGCCAGCCTGCAGATCAACGAGCTCGCGCCTTTTGAAGCTGTCGCGGCCGAGCTGCACCTGGGCGCCCAAGACGGCGCTGTCCACCGCGTGGACCGGCTGTCGGCCCAATGGCGCCAGTGGCAGCTGAAAACCCAGCTCAAGCTGGCCACGCAAGGCGCGATGGCGCTCGAGGGTCGGATCGAGCTGGCGAGCTTGCCTGGCGCCTCGCCCGCGATGCAGGGGCAAGCTGATCTCTCGGGCAACTTGCAGCGCCCACAAATCCAGGCCCGGCTGACTGCCGGCGAGGGCGCCCGCGCGCAGGCCGAGGCCACGCTGGCCCCGTTCGCCGCGTGGCCCCTCGTCGCGTTGCAGGCCAGCACGAGTGACCTCGACCTCTCCGCCATCGCGAGTGGCCTGCCGGGCACCCGCTTGAACGGGCAGGCCGTGGTGAAAGGCGGCGGCAACCAGGGCCCCCTCAGTGTGCAGATCGACCTGACCAATGGCCTGGCCGGCCCCTGGAGTGCGATGCGCGTGCCTGCCAAGGAGCTGCATGCCGTGGTGCGAGCCGACCCCTCGCGACCGACCGACGTCACCATCCAGCAGCTCGACCTGCAGCTGCAAGGCAACCGCCCGGCGGGCCGTGTGCAGGGCAGCGGCCGCTGGCAAGGCGACACGCTCACCCTCGACCTGGCGCTGACCAACGTGCAGACGGCACAGTTGCATGACGCCGCCGTGCCGGCTTCGGTCAGCGGTGACGCGAAGCTGCGCGTGGAGGGCCTGCCGTCTCCTGCCGCCGGCGCAGGCGCATCACCCAAGGGCCTCGTCGCCACCCTGCACACCGAGCTGCAGGGCACGCTGCGCCGCCGCGCCGCGCAGCCTTTGAAACTCGCGCTCGACGCCAGCCTGGCGCTGCCGGCCGACGGCAGCCTGCACGCACGCGACCTGAAGGCCAAGCTTGCTTCAGGCCCATCGCGCGCCGAGTTCGACGCCGATGTGCAGCGCAATGCGGCCGGCACCTGGCAAGGCCGAAGCAGCGGCCGGCTGACCCGCTTCGACCCGGCCGACTGGTGGGCCGGCCCGCCGCAGGCCAAGCGCTGGCGCAGTGCGGCCAACGCACTCAACGGCACCTGGGATGCGAGCTTCACCCTGCCGCAGCCAGCATCAACATCAACCGCGCCAGCATCACCCGCGTCGAGCGCATCGGCTCCACCGGGCCCACCGCAGGATGCGATCGCCATGCTGCGCGAGCGGCTTCTTGCTCTGCAGGCCGACGCCAAGCTCGCCCTGCGTGACAGCCTCCTGGCCGGCTTGCCCCTGCGTGCCGATGTGACCCTCACGGCCGGCCAGGGCACTGCCCGCCTCGACGCCGATCTGCAGGCGCGTGACACCCGCGCGCGGGGCCAGTTCGCGCTTGGCGCAGACGCCACCCGCGACCGCGGCGAGATCAACATCGATGCGCCCGCGCTCGCGGCGCTCGCGCCGCTGTTCGAACTGTGGCCTGGCGCCGCCGCCTGGGCGCCGCGCAGCGGCTCGCTGCGAGCCGAGGCCAAAGCGGCGGGAGTCTGGCCTGACTTGCGCACCGAAGGCAGCCTGCATGCCGAGCGTATTGACGGTGGCGGCTGGCGTGTGGGCCAAGCCGACGCCCGCTGGACGGCCGCCCCCGCCAACCCCGATGCGCCGCTGAAACTGTCGCTGCAGGCCGCGGGGCTGTCGCGGGGCGAGCAGCGTGTGGACCGATTGCAAGTCGACCTCAGCGGCAGCTTGCGCGAGCATCGCCTGGACGTGCAGGCCGCCAGCCCCTTGCGCCCACCCGCCTGGACAGACGCGGCCCTGTCGCAGGGCCAGGCACCGCCGCGCGGAGGCACGCTGACGCTGCGCGGCGAGGGCCACTGGCAGCCCGGCGGGCAGGGTGGCGGTGTCTGGCGAACCGATCTGGCAGAGCTGCGCGCTGCGCCCGCGCAGGAAGGCGCCACGCCGTGGGTGCGCGCCACCGGCCTGCAGGCGAGCCTGCAGTTCGCGGCGGGCGGAGCCTTGTCGAGTGCGCGGCTCGAACCCAACTCAGTCGAGCTGCTCGGTGCCACCCTGCGCTGGCAGCAGGCCCGCTATCAGGCGCCCTTGGCCGCCGGGGCACCGCCGCGACTCGAGCTCGATGCGCAGCTCGAGCCTTTGTTGGTGGCTCCGTGGCTCGCGCGCTTTCAGCCGCACATGGGCTGGAGCGGCGACCTGCGACTGGGTGGCCACATTCGCGCACGAAATGCACAAGGCTTCAATGCCGAGCTGGTGATCGAGCGCCAAGGCGGCGACTTGAGCTTGAAGGATGCAGCAGGCCCGCGCGCCCTCGGCCTGAGCGAGCTGCGTGTAGCGGCCACCGCCCGCAATGGGCTGTGGCGACTGAGCCAGTCGGTGCGTGGCACTTCGCTGGGCGAGTTGAGCGGCGAGCAGATCTTGCGCGCCGACCCGACCGCCGTGTTCCCCGGGGCGGCCGCGCCGCTCGAAGGCACGCTGCGCCTGCGGGGGCTCGAACTCAATGCCTGGAGCGCGTGGTTGCCCGTGGGCTGGCGCATCGGGGGGCAGCTGCAGGCCGACGCGACACTGGGTGGGCGACTGGGCGAGCCCGAATACCGAGGCCGCGTCACC
>JBBRFR010000101.1:0-11065 GCA_038241485.1 Burkholderiales bacterium | reverse complement strand
GCCTGACCGAAGACCAGATCAGGAAGAACCTCATGTTCGCGACCGACAAGGTCGGCGAGACCATGAAGGTGACGATGAGCGACAAGCAGGCCAAGGAGTGGTTTGGTGCCTTGCCGCCCGACCTGACCGTGATCGCCCGTTCGCGCGCGTCGTTCGGCCAGGGGTCTGGTGCCGATTACCTTTACACCTACCTGCGCAGCTACTATCGCGACGACACCACGGCAACAGGCTGGAATAACCTTGTGTTCCCGAACGTGGGCATGCCCCACGCATTGTGGGAGCTACAGGGCCAGCGCGTGGCCAAATACGTCGACGAAAAAGACCCGCACCACGAAGGCAAGATGGTGCATCGTTTCGTCGGTTACGAGCAGGTGACTCCTGGCACGATGAACCAGCTCGACTATGACAATGCCGTCGGCGATCTGGTCGGCTTTCTGCAATGGATGGGTGAGCCGGCTCAGAACGACCGCGTCAAACTCGGGGTCTGGGTGCTCATCTTCCTGGCCTTCTTCACGCTGATTGCCTGGCGCTTGAACGCCGCCTTCTGGAAAGACGTGAAATAAGCGTTCGACCTGTGCCGCTGCCCGCGGTACCGATCGCGTGCGGAGTGGGATGCCCGCTGGGGCCCGCCCACTCCGTTTGTGTTTTGCAAGACCTCTAGCCTCAAGGAGCCGCCATCATGATGGTGCTTTACTCCGGTACGACCTGCCCCTATTCGCACCGTTGCCGTTTTGTCCTGTTTGAAAAAGGCATGGACTTCGAAATTCGCGACGTTGATTTGTTCGCCAAGCCCGAAGACATCGCGCTGATGAACCCGTACAACGAAGTGCCGATCTTGGTCGAGCGCGACCTGATCTTGTACGAGTCGCACATCATCAACGAGTACATCGACGAGCGCTTCCCGCACCCGCAGCTGATGCCCGGAGACCCGGTTGCCCGCGCACGCGTGCGCCTGTTCCTGCTCAACTTTGAGAAGGAGCTGTTCGCTCACGTGAACATCTTGGAGTCGCGTGGCGGCAAGCCCACCGACAAGCAGCTGGAAAAGGCACGCGCTCAAATTCGCGACCGCCTGACGCAGCTCGCACCGATCTTCTTGAAGAACAAGTTCATGCTGGGCGACGACTTCTCGATGCTCGACGTGGCCATCGCCCCGCTGTTGTGGCGCCTGGACTACTACGGCATCGACATGTCGAAGAACGCCGTGCCGCTGCTCAAGTACGCCGAGCGCATCTTCTCGCGCCCGGCCTACATCGAGGCGCTGACGCCGTCTGAAAAGGTCATGCGCAAGTAAGGTTCATTCGAACAAAAAGTGGCATGAGCCTCATTCCTTCTTCACCAGGCAACGCCGGGAGCTCCACCCGGCCTTACCTGATCCGCGCCCTGCACGACTGGTGCACCGACAACGGCTTCACGCCGTACCTGGCGGTGTATGTGGACGCAAGCGTGCAAGTGCCGATGGAGTACGTGAAGAACAACGAGATTGTTCTGAACGTTGGCTTCGAGGCCACCACGGCCCTGAAGCTTGGTAACGAATTGATCGAGTTCAAGGCGCGTTTCGGCGGTAGCTCGCGCGACATCACCGTGCCGGTCGACCATGTGATTGCCATCTATGCCCGCGAAAACGGGCAAGGCATGGCGTTTCCCGTGCCGACCGAGACGGCAGCCGGTGCCGACTCCCCTCTGCCGTCCGTTCTGGCGACGCCAGTGGATCGGCCAGCTCAGCCCGGGGGGCTGCGTCTGGCCAGCGCCGAAGATGGCCAAGAGTCCGACGCATCCGGCGGCGATCAAGATCCTCCCGAGCCTCCGAGCGGCGGTCGGCCGGCGCTCAAGCGCATCAAATAGAAAAGCGGGTCGCAGCTAAACTTGCGGCCTTGGCCCTTGTAGCTCAGTTGGTAGAGCAGCGGTTTTGTAAACCGAAGGTCGCGGGTTCGATTCCTGCCGGGGGCACCACCCATCAAAGCTCACCCCAAAGTCGCCGAGCTGGCGGTCGGTGCGTGCGCCGACTTTGGGGCTGACGACCTGATACGTCCAGTATCAGGTCGATTGAACCTTGATCCTGATTGCAGTAACCTGCCATCCCTGCTGCTTGAGTGCATCCTCAAGCCGAGGTTGAAGCTGGCGCAGCTTGGCTGCCACCGAGGCATTGGCCACCAGCAGCGACCACCCCTCGCCATCCACGGGGCCGGGAGTCACATGAGCGGCCAAAGCCGCCGGCAAGACAGGTCGAATGGCTTCGAAGCGCGCTTTCGATTCGCGCAGCAGTTGCTGTAGTCGTGCAAGGGGAGGGCTGCGATCCAGCGCCTCTTCGATGCGCAGTGCGTTGGGGGTGACCGGGGGCGGCTTCGGGTTCACCGCAAGGAGTTTAACGATGCAGATCATCATCACGCACGGCAGCATGGCGCGCACCCGCATCCTGCATTTCAACCGCCTGCAACTGGGGGGCATCCTGGCAGCCTTGGTCATCGTGCTCTTGCTGCTGTCGGGCACCATCTACCACGTGATTTTCTTGAAAGCGGCTCGCGAAGGCTGGCCGGTGGTGAGCCAGATCGTGCGCTTGGTGGTGCGTGACGAGTTCGCCCAGCGTGACCGTTTCATGCGCGAAAACCTCGACGCGATGGCCCAAAAGGTCGGCGAGATGCAGGCCAAATTGATCAAGCTCGAAGCCATCGGCGAGCGGGTGTCCGGTCTGGCCGGCGTCAAGCCTGAAGAGCTCAAGCAGATCGCTCCGGCGTCTCTGCGCGGTGGGCAGGGCGGCCCCTTTGTGCCCGCTCGCAAGCCCTCGCTGGAGCAGCTCAACGGCATGTTCTCGTCGCTCGACGAGGCCGCCGAGCAGAGCAATGACCTGTTCACGATGATCGAGTCGCGTCTGTTCGAAAACCGGTTGGCCGCCCTGATGGTGCCCAACAGCCCGCCAATCAACGGTGCGGTGGGCTCGGGGTTCGGCTTTCGCACCGACCCGTTTTCAGGCCGCGCCGCCTTGCACACCGGCCTCGATTTCCCCGGCGACGTGGGCACACCCATCATGGCGGCGGCGGGTGGTGTGGTGCGCTCCACCGACTTTCACGCGGCCTACGGCAACCTGCTGGAAATCGACCACGGCAACGGGCTGACGACCCGGTACGCCCACGCTTCCAAGATCCTGGTGAAAGCCGGTGACCTGGTGAAGCGCGGGCAAGTGGTGGCGCAAGTGGGCACGACGGGCCGTTCGACCGGCCCGCACCTGCACTTTGAGGTGTCGGTTGAAGGCGTGCTGCAAAACCCCGCCAAGTTCCTGGCCGGCAAGGCGCCGGTGGGTGTGCGCATGGCCGTGGCGCCAGCGGGGCGGGCCGCGCCGGCGCCAGCTGCCAGCGCCTCGCAGAGCCAGCGCTGACGCCCCGGAAGCGTCACACCCCCCGGTGTAAGATTCGAGGCTTTTCCCGCGGTAACAAGGGCTTTGCCTTGCAAAGGCCGAACCCGGCCCCAGTTCCCACGGCACTGCCCGTTTCTCAGAAGTTCTCAGAGTTCTCAGGCGGCCGGCAGCGATGCTCGCCGCTTTGAATTTGCCCGCTGCTTTTCAGCCCCCAAATCCCCGACGCTGCATGTTGCCCAAGCTTCTCACCTCGATTTTCGGTAGCCGCAACGACCGCCTGCTCAAGCAGTACCGCGCGGTGGTGCAGCAGGTCAATGCCATGGAGCCGCAGTACGAGCAACTCGACGACGCGGCGCTCAAGGCGAAGACAGAAGAATTCAAACAGCGGGTCGCCCAAGGCGAATCGCTTGACGATCTGCTGCCCGAAGCGTTTGCGGTGGTGCGTGAGGGCAGCAAGCGCGCCCTCAAGAGGCGCCACTTCGACGTGCAGCTGATCGGTGGCATGGCGCTACACAACGGCAAGATCGGCGAAATGCGCACCGGCGAAGGCAAGACGCTGATGGCCACGTTGCCGGTCTATCTGAATGCGCTCACCGGCAAGGGTGTGCACGTGGTGACGGTCAATGACTACCTTGCCCGGCGCGACGCCGAGTGGATGGGCCAGCTCTACAACTTTTTGGGCCTGACGGTAGGGGTGAACCTGCCGCAGATGCCGCGCGAAGACAAGCAAGCCGCCTACGCCGCCGACGTGACCTACGGCACCAACAACGAATATGGCTTCGATTACCTGCGCGACAACATGGTCCACGAGACGGCCGACCGCGTGCAGCGCAGCCTGCCGTATGCCATCGTCGACGAGGTCGACTCGATCCTGATCGACGAAGCCCGCACGCCGCTGATCATCAGCGGCCAGGCCGAAGACCACACCGACATGTACGTGCGCATCAACGCCGTCGTGCCGCAGCTCAAGAAGCAGATCGGCGAGCTCGACCTGCGCACCGGCGAGGGCGTGATCGACCCGGGTGACTTCACGGTCGATGAAAAATCGCACCAAGTCGTTCTGACCGAAGACGGCCACGAAAACGCCGAGCGCATCTTGCGCGAAGCCGGCCTCTTGGTTGAAGGCGCGAGCTTGTACGACCCGCAGAACATCACCCTGATGCACCACGTGTACGCCGCCTTGCGTGCGCGTCACCTCTACAACCGCGACCAGCATTACGTGGTGCAAGAGGGCGAGATCATCATCGTCGACGAGTTCACCGGCCGCCTGATGACGGGCCGCCGCTGGTCCGATGGCCTGCACCAAGCCGTCGAGGCCAAGGAAGGTGTGCACATCCAGAGCGAGAACCAGACGCTCGCCTCGATCACCTTCCAGAATTACTTCCGCATGTACGGCAAGCTGTCGGGCATGACCGGCACGGCCGACACCGAGGCCTATGAGTTCCAGGAGATCTACGGCCTCGAGACCGTGGTCATTCCGCCGAACAAGCCGACCGCCCGAAAAGACGAACTCGACCTGGTCTACAAAACCAACAAGGAGAAGTTCGACGCTGTCATCAACGACATTCGCGAATGCCATCAGCGTGGCGAGCCGGTGTTGGTGGGCACGACCTCGATCGAAAATTCGGAGCTGATCTCCGAGAAGCTCAAGGCCGCCAAGCTGCCTCACGCGGTGCTCAACGCCAAGCAGCACGCCAAGGAGGCCGAGATCGTGGCCCAGGCCGGCCGCCCGGGTGTCATCACCATTGCCACCAACATGGCCGGTCGCGGAACCGACATCGTGCTGGGCGGCAACGTCGAGAACCAGATCAAGGTCATCGAGGCCGACGAATCAGTCAGCGAAACCGAAAAGTCGCTGCGTGCCGACAAGCTCAAGAGCGAATGGCAAGGCCTGCACGACCAGGTGAAGGCCGCTGGTGGCCTGCGCATCATCGCGACAGAGCGCCACGAATCACGCCGCATCGACAACCAGCTGCGTGGCCGCTCGGGCCGCCAGGGTGACCCGGGCTCATCGCGCTTCTATCTGTCGCTCGAAGACCCGCTGATGCGCATCTTCGCGGGCGACCGGGTGCGCGCCATCATGGACCGGCTGAAGATGCCTGAAGGTGAAGCCATCGAGGCCGGCATCGTGAGCCGCAGCATCGAAGGTGCGCAGCGCAAGGTCGAAGCACGCAACTTCGACATGCGCAAGCAACTGCTCGAATACGACGAAGTTGCAAACGACCATCGCAAGTTGATCTACCAGCAGCGCAACGAGATCTTGGAAGCAAAAGACCTCACCGCCCAGGTGACCAGCCTGCGCGAAAGCACGCTGACCGATGTGGCGCACACCTACGTGCCTCCGGAGAGCGTGGAAGAGCAGTGGGACCTGGACTCGCTTGAGAAGACCCTGCGCGACGAATGGCAGCTCGACTTGGCCGTCAAGGCCCATGTCGAGAAGAGCAGCGCCATTGCCGCGGAAGACATCGTCGAGATGGTGGTGAAGGCCGGCAACGACAATTTCAACGAGAAGCTGGAGCGTGTGGGCGCCGAGCAGTTCATGCCCTTCGAACGCATGATCCTGCTGCAGTCGATCGACCAGCATTGGCGTGACCATCTGGCCGCACTCGACTACCTGCGCCAAGGCATTCACCTGCGCGGTTATGCGCAGAAGAACCCCAAGCAGGAATACAAACGCGAAGCCTTCGAGCTGTTCAGCCAGCTGCTCGACATTGTGAAGATGGACGTCACGCGCGTGCTGATGACGGTGCGCATCCAGTCGCAAGAGCAGGTGGTCGAGGCGACCGAGGCGATCGAAGAGCGCGTCGAGGCCATCAGCAATGTGACCTACACGCACCCCAGCGAAGACGGCAGCGTGGTGCAGGAAACCGATGAGTCGACCGTGGTGCCCAAGGTCGGCCGCAATGACCCCTGCCCGTGTGGCAGCGGCAAGAAATACAAGCTGTGCCACGGCAGGCTGGCCTAGACAAACACGCACTGCTCGCTGCGCCGCGCAAGCTGCAGACGAGCCGCTTGGTGCTCGAAGCACCGCGCATTGAGCATGCCCAGGCTTTTGCCGACCTGCTCAATGCCTCGCTAGGCAGTTGGAACTTCATCAACTGGGGCTTGGTGCCACGCGACGTGCTGTGGGCCCATGCCTTTTGTGCCCACGGCGCCGAAATCATGGCGGGTGGCGAAGACCTGATCTTCAATGTGTTCGATGAGAGCACCGGCGCCTGCATCGGCCGTATCGACCTGCACACCTTTGACTTCGACGCGCCGCGCTGCGAGATCGGCTACGTGGGCGACCCACGTGTGTCGGGCCAGGGTCTGATGCACGAAGCGGTCAAGGCCGTGATCGAATTGGGCTTCTCGCTGGGCCTGGTGCGCATCGAAGCCTTCAGCGATGTGCGCAACGAGCGTGCGATCCACTTTGCCCAAGGCCTCGGTTTCGAGCGCGAAGGCGTGGTGCGCCACCGCGAGCGCGACCCACAGGGTGAGTTGTGCAGCCAGGTGCTGATGGCCAAATTTCCGCTGGGCTGAGTTCCTACAATCGCCCGCTCATCTCTGTTCTCTGCGAGCCCACACCATGCCCGTCAATCTGCAAGCCATCGATCCTTCGCGCCTGTTCCCCGTGGCCGGCGTCCAGCTGGGCATCACGATGGCTGGAGTGCGTAAGGCCAACCGCCGTGACCTGACGGTGATCACGCTGGTCGAAGGTTCCCAGGTGGCTGGCGTGTTCACCGCCAACCGCTTTTGCGCCGCGCCGGTGCAGCTGTGCCGCAAGCACCTGGCAGCGGCCGTTGGGCCGCGTGCCCTGGTCATCAACACCGGCAATGCCAATGCCGGCACTGGCGAAGACGGTTTGATGCGCGCGTTTTCAACCTGCGTGTCGGTGGCGCAGTTGTTGAACCTCTCGCCCGAACAGGTGCTGCCGTTTTCCACCGGCGTGATCATGGAGCCGCTGCCCACCGATCGCATTGCAGCCGGCCTGCCGGCCGCTATTGCCGACCTGAAGGAGGCCAATTGGGGCGTGGCCGCCGAGGCCATCATGACCACCGACACTGTGGCCAAGGCGGCGTCGAAGCAGATCCAGATTGGCGGCAAGACGGTCACCATCACCGGCATCAGCAAGGGCGCCGGGATGATCCGGCCCAACATGGCGACCATGCTGAGCTTCCTGGCCACCGACGCGGTGATCGCGCCGCATCTGATGCAGCCGCTGACCAGCGAAGCGGCCGACAAGTCGTTCAACCGCATCACCATCGATGGCGACACGTCGACCAACGATTCTTTTGTGGTTGTGGCCACCGGTCAGGCGGGGCATGCCCCAATCACACAGCTCAATTTGGGCGAAGGCGCCCTGCTGCGCCAGGCCGTGATCGATGTGGCCACTCAGCTGGCCCAGGCCATCGTGCGCGACGGCGAAGGTGCCACCAAGTTCATCACCGTGCAGGTCGATGGTGGCAAGACCGAGGCCGAGTGCAAGCTGGTGGCCTATGCCATCGCCCACTCGCCTTTGGTGAAAACGGCTTTCTTCGCGAGCGACCCCAACCTCGGCCGCATCTTGGCGGCAGTGGGTTACGCGGGCATCGCCGATCTTGACCAAACCTGCATCGAGCTTTTTCTCGACGATGTGCACGTGGTCACCGATGGCGGGCGCAAGACCAGCTACCAAGAAGCCGACGGCGCTCGGGTGATGAAGCAGGCCGAGATCACGGTGCGCATCGACCTGAAGCGCGGCCCGGCGCAGGCCACGGTGTGGACCTGCGACTTGAGCGTCGACTACGTCAAGATCAACGCCGACTATCGGAGCTGAGGCAGCTGAGCCAGGCTGCGCGCAGCAGCCAGCCGGCGGTGCCGGCGGCCAGCAGGTGCTTGAGGCTGTGCCCACTGACCACACCGAGCGCCTCCAGTACGTTGTGGTCGGCCGCCTCCATGGCTTTGGCGGCGCCATACAGGGCCAGCGCCGTCCACCAGGCCGCCGCGGGCAAGGCGCGCGGCCACACGGGTTGCATGTTCAGCAGCAATGCCGCGGGAATCAACAGCATGGGCAGGAACTGCACGAAGACATAAGGCCGAAGGTCGCCCTGGCCGCGAGACTCCCCAACAGCCCACCACACCACGGCGAGTGAGCTCGTCAACAGGGCCAGTAGCAGCGCCTTGCTGTCAGCCCAGCGCGAGTCCACTCGCTCGGCCAAAAAGGCACACAGCAACGTTGCACAGGCCCAGGCGATGGGCAGCCGATCGACCACCAGGGTCGCGTTGTTCGGCTGCCAGTGATAGACCGACGAGCCAATGGCCGTGAGCGTGATCGCCGCGGCAAATAGGCGCCAAGCCAGCATGCCCGGCTGGCCGCTCAGACGCCAGCACGCCCACGCCCCGATCAATGCAAACGGCAGGTTGCTCAGCACATTGGCCGCATGCGGCAGCAGGCCCCAAGCGCGGGCGTCAGCGAACTGGTGGTAGCTGGCCCATTGGGTGATGGGCCCGTGCACGCCGAGCATCAGCACAGCCAGCGTGGCGATCAGTGCGAGCCAGCGCCCGCTGTGGGAACGGGTGGGGTTGAGGGGTGTGCTGCTGTGCATGGTGGCGTCTGGGTGTGGGGTGTGAAACGAACGAATGCCCATGGTGCGCAGCGGCATGAGCGTTCGCAAGCCAAACCCTCGAAGTGGTCGCCAAGGGCACGCTCGGTATCGCGACACGCCACCGTGCGCTGCCCGACTTCGGGTCTAGGGAGGCGCTGAGGTCGGTGCTTGCCTCGCCCAACAGGCCGCTGGTAGCATGGCCGCTCGCCCCACCCGCATGACGTGAAACACCTCACTCGCCCCTCGCATGAGGCTGCTTCTTGCAGCGCGTGGGGCACGGGTGTGCACCGACGCAGCGTTCACCTGCCATCGTCAACTCCATCGATCACGCAGGCCTCCTGGGGCATCTAACTTCTCAGCCTCGCTTCCACCGCAGTTCCGCTGAGACCCTCAGCGGAAGAACCGGTTTGTGGCGCTTCTTCTTTCGCTGATCCGGATCCACCGATCCACCAGGGTGCCACCCGCACCCGAGCGACAGACGAAAGAGGAGACGACGATGTTGAACCTAGAAAAAGCAGTTCCCACCGTCCCAGTCCTCGGGAAGCCAGCACTGGCGCGGTGATGGGTTGATTTGGCAGACTCACCCCATGGGTGAGTCAAAACGCAAGCAAAGAGCGGCGCTGGGCGAGAGAGCCGACGGTGGTGATGCGCCGCAGGTGGTGGACACCTTGGGCGGGCGCATGCACGTGCGCTGGGATCGGGGTGCGGCGGTCACGCCGCACGGGCAGTTGGTCTTCTTCGCTGAGTTTCTGGCCGCTACCGGCGTATTCGAACGCTGGGTATCGGAGTGCCCGCTGGCGTACCGAAGTGGCAATGCCCCGGACAAGCGCGACGTGCTGGGCACGCTGATGCTGGGCTTGCTGGCTGGGCATCGACGCTACGCGCACATCACCGCGCTGCGCGGCGACGCGGTGGCAGCGCAGGCGCTGGGCATGAACAAAATCGTCAGCGAGGATGCGCTGCGCCGTGCGCTGGAACGCATCGACGAGAGCGCCAGCGCGGCATGGATGAGGCCCGCGCTGATGCACTCCGTGCGCGAAGCCTTGAACCAACCGTGGGTGCTGGACATCGACGCCAGCATCAAGCCGCTGTACGGCCGCCAGCAAGGCGCCGAGTTGGGCTACAACCCGAGCAAGCCCGGGCGACCCAGCCATGTGCTGCACACCTTGTGGGTCGGCAACCTGCGCTTGGTGCTGGACGTGCAGGTCAGCTCGGGCAAACAGCACACCAGCGTGCATGCCAAGACGGCGCTGGCGCGGCTGCTGGACGAACTGAGCGACAAACGCCCCGCGCTTGTTCGCGGCGACTCGGGCTACGGCAACGAAGGCATCCTGCTGGAGCTGGAGCGCCGCAACCAGCCGTACCTGCTGCGGCTGCGCCAGACGGCCAACGTGCAGCGCCTGGTCAGGCGACAGTTCGAACGCCAGGACTGGAGCCGGCCTGACAGCCAAGGCTGCCAAGTCGTCGAGGACTATTTGCAGCTGCACGGCTGGAGCAAGAAGCGCCGTGTGATCGTCGTGCGCCAACGCATCAAGGGCGGCATCGCGCGCGAGCGGCGCGTGGACGGCCGCCAACTCAAACTGGACCTGGCCGGCCCCAGCGTGCATGAGGGCGAGCGGCTGTGGGAGTACGCGGTGATGGTGACCGACGTGGCGTACCCCATCGAAGCCGTGGCGCAGCTTTACCGCGACCGCGCGGACTGCGAGAACGGGTTCGACGAGCTGAAGAACCAATGGGGTCTGAGCGGGTTCACGACGCACGATATCAACCGCTGCCAGACCACGGCCCGTGCCTGCGCGTTGGTCTACAACTGGTGGAGTTGGTACTGCAGGGCGGCTAACCCCAAGGCACGCATGGAGGCCATCACAAGCAGACCACTGCTGTTGGCCGCGGTGGGTCGGGCCACTCACAGCTCAGGTCAGACGACGCTGTACCTCACGCCGCTGCATGGCAAAGCGGGTTTGCTCAAATCGCTGATCGCCAACATCCACGCAGCTTTACAGCATGTCAAGGCTGCTGCGGAGCAGTTCAAGGCCACAGACCCGTGGGCGGTGCTGCTGCGTTACGTCAGCGACAAGATCGCCCCGACTATCGGGCCGTTCAAGCCTCCAAACGCGCTGCCGGCAACGGGGTAGCTGCCGGTTTTAGG
>JBBRFR010000100.1:0-11130 GCA_038241485.1 Burkholderiales bacterium | reverse complement strand
TCCTTCTTGGCGTAGCTGATGATCGCCTCATCGAGACGGTCGCCGCCTACGCGCACCGACGTGCTGGCGACGGTGCCGCCCAGGGCGAGCACGGCCACCTCGGTGGTCCCACCGCCGATGTCGACGACCATCGAGCCGGTCGCCTCGTGCACGGGCAGCCCGGCGCCGATCGCCGCGGCCATCGGCTCCTCGATCAGATAGACCTCGGAGGCACCCGCGCCCAGCGCCGATTCGCGGATGGCCCGGCGCTCGACCTGGGTCGAACCGCAGGGCACGCAGATGATGATGCGCGGACTCGGGCGAAACATCTTCGAGTCGTGGACCATCTTGATGAACTGCTTGAGCATTTGCTCAGTCACCGTGAAATCGGCGATGACGCCGTCTTTCATCGGGCGGATGGCTTCGATGTTGCCCGGCACCTTGCCCAGCATGGCCTTGGCTTCGGCGCCCACGGCCTGGATGGTCTTCTTGCCGTTGGGGCCGCCTTCGTGGCGAATGGCGACGACGGAGGGTTCGTCGAGCACGATGCCCTTGCCACGCACGTAGATCAGCGTGTTGGCGGTGCCAAGGTCAATGGCGAGGTCGGTAGAGAAATAGCGGCGCAGGGATGCGAACATGTTTTTCTTTGGCAGATCGGCAAGCGGGCGGGCCAACGGTGGCGCAGGACACGCAAAACGATGTGATGGGGTGTAGGGGTGGCCGGGCTTTCATGCCCACACCTTCGACCCTGGTCGAGCGCGTGGGCGCAATATGGTTCCAAGCCCTTTGAAACTGCGGCAAACCCTTTGTAAACATTGGGTTTGGCTAGCCTCAAAAGGCTTGTGGATAACCGGGGATAATACTGCATCACCCCTGGTTTCCGACCCCTCGGACACCCTTCCCAGAGTGCATTTCCCATGGCCCTGACACCCCAAGACGTCGGCCGCATTGCCCACCTCGCCCGCCTCGAATTGCAGGCCTCGGAACAGGCGGCCATGCTGCAACAGCTGAACGGCTTTTTCTCCATCGTCGAGCGCATGAGCGCGGTTGACACGAGCGGCGTCGAGCCGCTCTACACCCCGCTGTCAGCAGTGCAAAACGTGGTGCTGCGCCTGCGAGACGACGTGCCCACCGAGACCAACCAGCGCGAGTTGAACCAACGCAGCGCGCCCGCCGTGGAAGACGGTTTGTTCCTGGTTCCCAAGGTCATCGAATGAAGGATTTGCACAGCCTGAGCGCAGCCGAGATGGGCCGCGCGCTGGACGACAAACGTGTCTCCAGCGTCGAATTGACGAAACATCTGCTCGCACGCGTTGCCGCTCACGAACATCTCGGCGCTTTCCTCTGCGTCGATGAAACTGCCGCGCTGCGGCAAGCCCAAGCCGCCGACCAGCGGCGTGCGGCGGGTGAGCGGGGCGCCTTGCTGGGCGTGCCGTTGGCACACAAAGACGTCTTCGTCACCCAAGCGCTGCCCACCACCGCCGGCTCGAAGATGCTGGGCGACTACCGCAGCCCTTTCGACGCCACCGTCGTCCACAAGCTCACGCAGGCGGGCCTGGTGACCCTGGGCAAGCTCAACTGCGACGAGTTCGCCATGGGCTCCAGCAACGAAAACTCGGCCTTCAAGCCGGTGAAAAACCCCTGGGACGCGAGCCGCGTGCCGGGTGGGTCATCGGGTGGCTCGGCCGCCGCCGTGGCCGCGCGCCTGGTGAGCGCCGCCACCGGCACCGACACCGGCGGTTCGATCCGCCAGCCGGCCAGCTTCACCGGCATCACTGGCATCAAGCCCACCTATGGCCGCTGCTCGCGCTACGGAATGATTGCGTTTGCCTCCAGCCTCGACCAGGCCGGGCCGCTCGCGCACAGCGCCGAAGACTGCGCCTTGTTGCTCAACACGATGAGCGGCTTTGACGAACGCGACGCGACCAGCGCCCAAGAGAGCGTGCCCGACTTCGCCGTCGCACTGGGCCAGGCACGCGCTGGGGCCACCGCCGCGCAGCCGCTCAAGGGTTTGCGCATCGGCCTGCCTGACGAGTTTTTTCCGGCCGCGCTGGCCGCCGATGTCAACGGCGCTGTGCGCGCCGCGCTGGCCGAGTTCGAGAAGCTGGGCGCGACCCTGGTCGACGTGAGCCTGCCACGCACCGAACTCTCGATCCCCGTGTACTACATCATCGCGCCGGCCGAAGCGTCGTCGAACCTGTCGCGCTTCGACGGCGTGCGCTATGGCCACCGCGCCAAGCAATACAGCGACCTGCTCGACATGTACAAAAAAAGCCGCGCCGAGGGCTTCGGCCCTGAGGTCAAGCGCCGCATCATGATCGGCACCTACGTGCTCTCGCACGGCTATTACGACGCCTACTACCTGCAAGCGCAAAAACTGCGCCGCATGATTGCCGACGACTTCCAGGCCTGCTTCCAACAATGCGACCTGATCGCCGGCCCGGTGGCGCCCACGGTGGCCTGGAAGCTGGGCGACAAGAGCGACGATCCCGTCGCCAACTACCTGGCCGACATCTTCACCCTGCCCGCCAGCCTGGCCGGCCTGCCCGGCATGAGCCTGCCCGCAGGATTTGGCGAGGCCTCGATGCCGGTGGGCCTGCAGCTCATCGGCAACTACTTCCAAGAAGCGCAGCTGCTGCACGCAGCGCATGCGTTTCAGCAGGCAACCGACTGGCACGCCCGTGCGCCGGCAGGGTTCTGAACATGGTCACAGCATCGACACTCATTCGCGGCTACGAAGTCGTCATCGGCTTAGAGACGCACGCCCAGCTCTCCACCCGCAGCAAGATCTTCAGCGGCTCGTCCACACAATTCGGCGCCGCGCCCAACACACAGGCTTCGCCGGTGGATCTGGCCCTGCCCGGCACGCTGCCGGTGATGAATCGGGGCGCGGTCGAGCGCGCCATCCGTTTTGGCCTGGCGGTGGGTGCCAAGGTCGCGCCGCTCTCCATCTTTGCGCGCAAGAACTACTTCTACCCCGACCTGCCCAAGGGTTACCAGATCAGCCAGTACGAAACGCCGGTGGTGCAAGGCGGTTCGGTCGAATTTTTCGTGGGCAGATCGGACGGAGAGAAGGTGAAGCACAAGGTCACCCTGACCCGCGCCCACCTCGAAGAAGACGCCGGAAAGTCGCTGCACGAAGACTACGCGGGGCAAACCGGCATTGACCTCAACCGCGCGGGCACACCGCTCTTGGAGATCG
Organism: Burkholderiales bacterium; assembly: GCA_038241485.1. GTDB lineage: Bacteria > Pseudomonadota > Gammaproteobacteria > Burkholderiales > Burkholderiaceae_C > Rhizobacter. The sequence continues at coordinate 7,949 of JBBRFR010000100.1, read as the reverse complement.
TGACCGAGCCCGACATGCGCGCGAGCATCGAAGCCGTTGAATACGCCAAGGCCTTGCACGCGCTGGTGGTGTGGCTCGACATTTGCGACGGCAACATGCAAGAGGGCAGCTTCCGCTGCGACGCCAATGTTTCGGTGCGCAAACCCGGCGCCGATTTCGGCACCCGCCGCGAGATCAAGAACCTGAACAGCTTCAAGTTCATGCAGCAGGCGATCGACTACGAGATCCAGTGGCAGATAGACGAGATCGAAGACGGCCGCGAGATCGTGCAGGCCACCGTGCTGTTCAACCCCGACAGCGGCGAAACACGTGCCATGCGCACCAAGGAAGATGCGCACGACTACCGCTACTTCCCCGACCCCGATCTGCCCCCGCTGGTGATCGCGCCCGAGTGGATAGAACGGGTTCGAAGCGAGATGCCCGAACTGCCAAGTTTGATGGCTGAGCGCTTCCAGAAGGACTACGGCTTGCCGGCGTATGACGCAGCGATGGTCACGCAGAACAAGGCGTTTGGTGCCTACTTCGAAGCAACTGCCAGGGCCTGCGGGCAACCCAAGTTGGTGGCGAATTGGATGATGGGTGAGGTTTCGATGCGCTTGAACGCGAGTCAGACCACGCTCGATCGATTCCCTGTTTCACCTCAGAAGCTCGGCGCATTGATTGCCCGAATCGCTGACGGGACGATCTCGAACAAAGGTGCCAAGGACGCACTCGATCACATCGTCATGTTTGCCGCGGACAGCCCCGATGTCGATGCCGTCATCAATTCGCTGGGCCTGAAACAAATGAGCGACACCGGCGAGCTGGAGCGCATCCTCGACGAGGTGCTGGCCGCCAACGCCAAGTCGGTGGAGGAATACCGCGCCGGCAAAGACAAAGCATTCAACGCCCTGATCGGCCAGGCCATGAAGGCCACCAAGGGCAAGGCCAACCCGGCGGCGGTGAACGAGCTGCTGAAGAAGAAGCTCGGCTGAGACCCAAGCCCGGCCGGCTACTTGCTCGCCGGCTTGAGCGCAGCGGGTGGTGAAGAAGCCGCTGGCAGCACCCCCATCGAACCCAGCGGCGTGCCGCCCCACAGCTTTTTCAGCCGGCCGAGCTCAACGTCGTAGAGCCCGTTGATGCGGGTGATCTCGTCTTTCTGGTTTTGCACCAGCGAACGCTGCGCCGCGGCGGCAGCGTCATTGGCGTCGAGCTGCTGCTTTAGCTTGGCAGGCATTCTCTTGCCCTTGTAGAACTCACTTTCGTCTTGCAGCGGCTTGCGCTCGCGCTGCAGCTCGGCCAGGCGGTCTTCGGAAAATGTCACGCCCTTGCGCACATCGTCGAGCGCGGCCTCACGCGCCTTGGTGTGCGCCGCTTCGTTCGGAAATCGCGCCTGTAGATTGCGGTCGCGACGGATCGCATCCTGCTGGGCCACACGGTCGACCTCGGCCTGGCGCTTTTTGGCCTCGGCCTCGGCCATCTCGTCGACCGTCATCGTGGGCGGCACCACGCGGCGGACCGAACCATCGGCATTGAGCATGCGCTGCTCGCGCGCCAGGCACTCGGGGATCGGGCGGTCGGAGGTGAGGCGGCGCCCGTTGGCGTCGACACAGCTGTAGATGGCGGCCGAGCTGGCGCCGGCCATGCTGAGCAACGAGAAACTCAGGGCCAGCCTGGCAACCAGGGAAGGGTTCAACAGATCAGACTCCATAGCGCTCACGGTAGGCGGCCACACCAGCCAGATGCTGGCCCAGGGCCGGATCACGGGTTGACTTCAGATACTGCAGCAGGTCGGCCAGTGTGGCAATCGAGAGAACCGGCATACCGTATTCCGACTGAAACTCTTCAACGGATGAACGGACTGTAAGGTTGTCATCCGGGCCTTTACGTTCCATGCGATCCATGGCAATTAGCACGGAAACAGGCTGCGCGCCGGCTGCTCGGATCATGTCAACCGACTCGCGCTTGGAAGCGCCATCGGTGATGACGTCGTCAATGATGACCACGCGGCCTTTCAGCGGTGCACCCACCATCAGGCCGCCTTCACCGTGATCCTTGGCCTCTTTGCGGTTGTGGCAAAAGGGCACGTTGCGCCCCAGGCGAGCCAGCTCGATCGACGTGGCCGCCGCCAGCGTGATGCCTTTGTAAGCCGGGCCGAACAGCATGTCGAATTCGAGCCCCGACGCCAGCAAACGCCGGGCATAGAATTCTGCGAGCCGGCCCAGCTTGGCGCCGTCATCGAACAGGCCTGAGTTGAAGAAGTAGGGCGACAGTCGCCCGGCCTTGGTCTTGAACTCCCCAAACCGCAGCACACCCGCTTCGACCGAGAACTTCACGAAGTCCTGGGCCAGTGTGTCTGTTTGCGCGCTGGGGCCTGAGCTTGGAATCACTGGGGGGTGTCTCGTGTTTCGACTGGTGTCTTTGAATCTGAACGGCATTCGTTCTGCCGCCACCAAGGGCTTGCTGCCCTGGGCCGAGGCCCTGGGCGCCGATTGTATGGGGGTGCAAGAGATCAAGGCGCAGGCCGCCGACATCGCTGAGCGCTTCGACACCTTGCATGACTTGAAAGGCCACTTCCACTTTGCCGAGAAGAAGGGCTACTCGGGTGTGGGCGTCTACTCGCGCCAAGAGCCCAGTGACGTGGTGGTGGGCATCGGCGAGCCGGAGTTCGACGCCGAAGGGCGCTACATCGAGCTGCGTTTCGACACCCCAACCCGCAAACTGAGCCTCATCAGCTGCTACTTCCCCAGCGGCTCCAGCGGCGAGGAGCGGCAACTCGCCAAGTTCCGCTTTCTCGCGCTGATGACGCCCTATCTGCAAAGGCTCACGGCAGAGCGAGAGTTCATCCTGGTGGGCGACATCAACATCGCACACAAGGAGATCGACCTTAAGAACTGGCGCAGCAACCAGAAGAACAGTGGCTTCCTGCCCGAAGAGCGCGCGTGGATGACCCACACGCTTGACGAGCTGGGCCTGGTCGACGTGTTTCGCACCTTGAACCAAAAGGCCGAGCAATACACCTGGTGGAGCAACCGCGGCCAGGCTTATGCCAAGAATGTGGGCTGGCGGCTCGACTACCAACTGGCCACGCCGGCACTCGCCGCACTCGCCCGCAAGGAACACATCTTTCTGGAACAGCGCTTTTCCGACCACGCGCCGTTGATCATCGACTACGACTTCACGCTGTAACCCATCCGGCCTACCATGCGCCTTTGACCACTCAATCGGGAGCGCACCATGGGATTCTTCAGCAACATCCTCGAAAAACTCGGCATGAAAGAAGCGGCGGCGGCGCCCGTCACGCCCGCTTCGGTGTCGCCACCCCCGGCAGCTGCATCCACTCCAAGCGCTGCACCCGCAGCCGCCGTGGTGAACCCGATCGCGGTGGTCGATGTGGTCGCGCAGCTGGAGCAACGCGCCGCGGCCAACCCGCAAAAGCTCAACTGGAAAACCTCCATCGTCGACCTGCTCAAGCTGCTCGACATCGACAGCAGCCTCACCGCCCGCAAGGCGCTGGCCGTCGAGTTGCGCTGCCCCGACGAGCTGATGGGCGACTCGGCCCAGATGAACATCTGGCTGCACAAGAGCGTGCTCGCCCACATCGCCGCCAACGGCGGCAACGTTCCAGCCGAGCTGCTCGACTGAGCAACTTCAGGCGGCCTGTCGTCGATGCTCGACCCGAACGGCGACAGGCACCCCGCTTGACGGCATCTTGCAGAGGGCGGGCAAGGGCTTGCGCTGAACCGCCCGCTGATCGGGAGAAATGCGCCACATCACATCGGCTGTTTGGTGGATTCACCCCCCACACCCCGTTCCTAGAATCAAATTCTCCTGCGCTGTGCAGGAACAGATTTCTGGAGAACCTTCATGAAGCACACCCTGATCGCCCTGGCGGCATTGAGCTTGAGCGCTGGCGCGCACGCCGGCGAGGTGTACACCGGCATCGGCACCCACGGCGTGATGCTGGGTTTTGCGCAGCCGCTGTCGCCGCACTTCACCGTGCGCGGCGACTTCGGCACCCTGGGCAGCCGCGAGAGGAACGAGCGTGAAGAAGGCATCGACTACGAAGCCAAGGCCACCTACAACCGCGTCGGCATGTTTGGCGACTGGTTCCCTATCGGCGGTGGTGGCTTCCGCGTCACCGGCGGCGTGACCTTCAACAACATGAAGGTCGATATGGTGGCCAAAGGCAACGGCAGCCCCGTCACCATCGGCAACAACAGTTACCCCACCGACTCCACCGACCGGCTCAACGTGAAGATCGAGTTCCCCAAGACCACGCCCTACCTGGGGCTGGGCTACGGGCACCAGCTGAGCACCGGCTGGGGTTTTGTGTTCGATCTTGGCGCATCGATCGGCAAGGCCAAGGTCACCGAGTCACACAGCGGCAACAACTTCAGCCAGGTGCCGCAGGCCGAGATCGACGCCGAGCTGGCCGAGATCCGCGATGGCGCGGGCAAGATCAAGGCGATTCCGATGGTTGCCATCGGTTTCAACTACCGCTTCTAAGACCCTCCAGACAGGTGGCCCAGGCTTCCACCAGTCGCGCCGCGCTGGCGCGCGTGCTACTTTCGCCGGCATGGCACATGTGCTGACGCCAACTCTTTCGATGGGCTACCTGGCGGCCTTGTTGCAAGCCGCCGAGGTATCGCCCACCGACACCGCACTGCTGCAACGGGTGGGCCTGGACCCCGCTCGCCTCGACCAGCCTGATGCCCGCATCGGCGAAGCCGAGTTTTCGGCGATCTACCGTGAACTCGCGTTCGCGCTGGACGACGAGATGCTGCGCCTGTTCCCGCGGGCATTTCGCCACGGTGCGCTCAAGTTCACCTGCCTCGCGCTGATGGACGCCAAGAACCTGAAGGTGGCGCTGCACCGCTGGACCTACATGTCTCGCATGGTATGCAACGGCCTTCACATGGCGCTGCAGCCCGACCCGAGCCATGTGCGCATCGCCCTCGCCGCCACCCAGACGGCGCTGCCGTGCAAGCCGTTCGCGCAAGACATGCTGCTGAAGGTGGTGCACGGCGTGCTCTCCTGGCTGGTGGGGCAGCGCCTGCCGCTGATCCGGGTCGACTTCACGTTCGCACGGCCGAGCTTCGCGCCCGACTACCAGGTGCTGTACCCGGGCCCGGTGTTCTTCAACCAGGCCCAGGCGGCGCTGCGCCTGGAGCCCGAGTTGATGCAGCTGCCGATCCGCCGCAACAAACACGAGCTGAACGAGTTTTTGCTGCGAGCACCCGAAGACTGGCTGTTCGTTGGCGAGCACGAAAAGCGCCTGGGCCTGCGCCTGCGCGCCTACCTGGCCGAGCGCCTGCCGTTGCCCGCCACCGCCGAGTGCGCGGCCGAGGCCTTGCATGTGTCGGCACGCACGCTGCACCGCCGCCTGGCCGACGAAGGCACCAGCTTCCAACGCGTGAAAGACGAGTTCCGCCGCGACATGGCCTTGCAAATGCTGACCAAGGGGCACGAACCCATCAACGCCATCAGCGCGCAGCTGGGCTTTGACAGCACGGCCTCGTTCCACCGTGCGTTCCGTGGCTGGACGGGCGACACGCCGGGGGCTTTTCGCAGCGCCGGGGCCAACACCCGCTGAGGCCCTTACGATTGCGCGCTCAGCCAACAGCGGAGCCCCCATGTCTCTCGACACCCTCGAAATCGAAACCGGCCCCTCGCCCACCCGCACGGTCATCGTGCTACACGGGCTGGGCGACAGCGGCCACGGTTTTGCCCCCATCGCCAACGAACTCGACCTGAGCGCCCTGGGCCCGGTGCGCTTCGTGCTGCCCCATGCGCCCGAGCGCCCGGTCACCATCAACGGCGGCTACGTGATGCGCGCCTGGTACGACATCCTCGGCAACGACCTTGTTCGCCGTGAAGACGAGATTGGACTGCGCGAGTCGCAGGCCCTGATCGAAGCGCTGATCGCTGCCGAAAAAGCGCGGGGCGTACCGGCTTCGCGCATCGTGCTGGCCGGCTTTTCACAGGGCTGCGCGATGGCACTGCTCGCCGGCCTGCGCCACGCCGAGCGGCTGGCCGGCGTGGTGGGCATGTCGGGGTACTTGCCGCTGGCCGCGAGCACCGCCACCGAACGCAGTGCCGCCAACCGCGATGTGCCACTGTTCCTGGCCCACGGCACGCAAGACCCGGTGGTGCCGCTCGCCCGCGGCGTGGCATCGCGCGACGCGCTGGCTGCGCTGGGTTACCCCATCGAATGGCACGACTACCCGATGCCGCACTCGGTCTGCGCCGAAGAAATCGATGACCTCACCCGCTGGCTGCTGCGCGTGCTGGCCTGAGCCTGAAAGAAATGCGGTGGCCTGCGCCGCATGCGGGCCTGGAGTGCGCCATACGCCACGGCGGGTTGCAAGTTGAACCCCGGCGCGAAGGGGAGGCGGTGGGAGAATTCCACCTTGGCACACGCCCCCTCACCCACAGCATGACGCCGGACCCCATCGTCCCTCTGCAACGCTGGCGGCTGGCCATCGAGAACGCCACTTTCGGTGTCTGGGACCTCGACCCTTGCCGGGAGATAGTTCACTACTCCCCACAATGGAAGGCGCGTCTCGGCTTTCCGCGCATCTATGAACCCGACAGCACCGGGTTCTGGCGCTGCCGAGTGCACCCCGACGACCTGAAGCCCATGCAGGGTTCGTTGCGCTCGCACCTTGACGGCCATGCGTCCAGCTACGAGATGCGGTTCCGCTTGCGCAGCAACGGCTCGGGCTACCGCACGGTGCTGTCGCGCGGCCGCGTGGTGGAGCGCGACGCCAGCGGCAACGCCACCCGCATGGTGGGCACCATGGTCGACCTCACCGGCCGGCCCGTCACGCTGTCACTGCACGGCCTCGCCACAGAAGACCCGCTGCAGTCTATCGAGCTGTCTTCTCGCCTGCCGCTGCATGCCATCCTCGGCGTTGCAGGTTCGCCGCTCGCGGTGAGTGCATCGCACGGCGAAAGCGCCGCTTCAGGCAACTCAGACTTGCCGCATGAAGCGCACCCGCTGATCGAGTTGATCAGCGACCTGCTCGACCTGGCCCTGCAAGAAGGCAGCGCCGCGCGCTAACGCCTGAGGGATCACTTCCAGGCGAACAGCGGCTGTTCGAAATGCGAAACACGGGTGCTGCGGCCTTCGATGCACACCTCTCTGAACTGGTAAAGCAGGGCCGCCGTCGGCGCGGCGATCCAGTCCGCCCCTACAGGCATTCGCAGCACCATGTGTTCACTGTGTTCGGTCTGCTCCAGCATCGGCGCGTCAGCACGCAGGAACTCAGCCACCGGAATGCGGTGCACGCCGGCCACCTCGTCGGGGTTGGGCGTGATGTCGCGTGCGGCACCAGCCCACACAACGACCGGTGTGATCACAAAACCCGAACGGGTGACGAAGTCATCGAGCCGGCCCATCACGGCGCTGGCGTCGAGCGACAAGTTGACCTCTTCAGCCATCTCACGCAGGGCAGCCTGTTCAGCGGTCTCGCCCGGGTCGATGCGCCCACCAGGCAACGCCCACTGGCCCGCGTGCTGGCGCAGCTGCAGGGAGCGCCGCGTCAGCAACAAGGCAGCCTGCGTGCTCCACAACGCGTGCCGAGGAAAGCTCGGCAGGTCGGCGCCGTGGCCTTCATCAATGACGGCGATGGCCACGGCCGCCGCGCGCAGCGGGATTGCTTGCGGCTCGGCAGCCGGGCGCTGCAGGTCAAACGCCCGCAGCTTGTCTTGAATGTGTGCCTTGAGCCGCTCGTCGCGCAGCAGGTTGTGCGGGCCTGGTATCTGGGTGGTGTTCATGAGATTGCAGACACGGCGAGCTTGGCAGCGCGGCTGCCACTCCCTGGTTGGCCTTCGACAGGGCGAACTGTAGTTCTGATGGAGGGTCGCTACACAGGCCGCCAGTTCGACACCTGGGTTTCACCCTCTCTTGTTCGCATGAGCTTCCAGCTCCTCACCTTCCCCACCGCCCGCGCAACAAGCGCACC